>JAEMRB010000047.1 GCA_016463555.1 Chloroflexota bacterium | reverse complement strand
CGGCTGACCCGTGGCGTAACGGCGCTGAGCCTGCGTCGGGCGGTACGGGCACTCCTAGACGAGTTCGGCGCCGACCTTGTTGATCCGCTACCGGAGGCGGTGCTCTCACGTAACGGGCTCCTGCCGCTCGCGCAGGCAATTGAGGCGCTGCACTGGCCAGAGGAGTTTGACCTTCGAGATACGGCACTACGCCGCCTCGCCTTTGATGAGCTGCTCGCGGTGCAGATCGCGCTCGTGCATCGCAGTCGGCGGCGCGCCGGTGGTGGTGCATTCAGCATTAAGTCAACCAAGACGGAACGGGCCACGATCGAGTCCGCAATCTTGGGCGGTATCGGCGGAGCCACATCAAAAAGCAAGACACCGTGGACGGGTGATCAGCGGCGTGCAATTGACGAGATCCTTGCCGACCTTGCGACGGGGTCGCCGATGCTGCGCCTCCTGCAGGGCGATGTGGGCACCGGTAAGACTGCGGTCGCCTTCGTTGCCGCTGCCGCCACGGCGGCCGCTGGGCATCAGAGCGCCCTCCTGGCACCGACAGAACTGTTGGCCCGTCAGCACGCTGCGACGGCGAAGCGACTCCTCGCCCCACTCGGCATTGAGGTGGCGCTGGTGTTGGGCGGAGCGCCTGTCGCCGAACGCCGAGCGGCGCGCACAGCGGCTGCTAGTGGCCGCGCAGCGCTGGTCATCGGCACGCACGCCCTCTTCGCTGAGGGGACGCAGTTCGCCTCACTCGGCCTCGTCGTCGTTGACGAGCAACACCGCTTCGGTGTGGAGGAGCGGGCGAAGCTCCTCTCCAAGGCATCACGTGAGCCACACCTGCTCCTGATGACCGCAACGCCGATCCCTCGCACCATCGCGCAGCTCCTCTATGCCGACGTTGCCTCTTCGGAGCTGCGAGAGCTCCCTGCAGGGCGCCAGCCGATCCGCACTGCGATCCGCACCAGCGCCGATCTGGAGCGCGTCTGGACCTTTGTGGATGAAGAGGCGGCCGCTGGACGACAGACCTTTGTGGTCGTCCCGCGCATTGCCGATGCCGACTCAGGCGGCGAGCCGGAGCAGGGGACCACCTTCGATGACGATCTCGACGCCGGTAGCGCAACGGGGGTTGAGGCCCAGGCGGAACTACTCCGCGAGCGCCTGCCGCATCGCCGTATCGGCGTCGTTCACGGGCAACAGCGTGCAGCGGAGCGCACCGTCGCCATGCAGGCATTTGTTGCCGGTGAATCCGACGTGCTCGTCGGCACCACGGTGATTGAGGTGGGCGTTGATGTGCCAGCCGCCAGTGTCATGGTGATCCTCGAGGCGGAGCGTTTTGGCTTGGCCACGCTGCATCAGCTGCGTGGTCGTGTCGGCCGCGGTGGTGATAAGGGGTGGTGCATTCTGGTGAGCGACAGTGATGACGAGGTAGCCGCGGCGCGGCTTCAGGCGATCGAGTCAACCCGTGACGGGTTCCTGCTCGCAGAGCAAGACATCGCGCTGCGCGGGGAGGGGAGTGTCCTCGGGACGTCGCAGAGTGGCCTCCCGCCGTTGCGCATCGCAACGCTGGCACGCGCCGAGGACCGCGCCCTCGCTCTTGTTGCGCGAACGGAGGCCGAGCAACTGCTTGATCAGCGCGGGGAGGCAGAGGGCGAGGCGGCGCTCCTCGTTCAGTCGTATGCACGCGGCTGGCCGATTGGTCGGGCGACCGGCGCGGCGCTGACCGAGAGCGCGCCGGTATGACCGCGCCGGGGGGAACCCTCCGAATCATTGCCGGCGACCACCGCGGTCGACGCATCGCGGTGCCGCCAGCCGGTACCCGTCCGATGACCGATCGAGTGCGTGAGTCGCTCTTTGGGGTGCTTGAGCCACGAATCGTTGGGGCGAGATTCGCCGATCTCTGCGCGGGGAGTGGCGCGGTCGGCATTGAGGCGCTGAGCCGCGGCGCCGTTCACGCGCTCTTTGTTGAGCGCTCACGCGACGCTGTGGCAATCATTCAAGCGAATCTGGCGAGGCTCAAGCTCACGGAGCGGGCAACACTCCAGGGCGCCGATGTGCTGCTGGCTCTCGACGCGCCAGGCGCCCCCTTCGATCTGATCGTTGCCGATCCTCCCTACGACGACGCGGCGCTGGCGGAGGGGATCCTGGCACGCTGTGCAGCCCCTGGTGGCCCGCTCGCCGACGAGGGGCTCCTTGCGCTCACTGGGCGCACGCGACCGGGCAACCTTCCCCTAGCGCTCCCTGAAGGACTACGATGTGTGCGAACGCTGATCTACGGCGATAGCTGCGTAGATCTCTTGGAACGCACCGAGGCAACGTGAGCGGAGGTTGGCAATGAGTGAACGAGTGGCGCTCTATCCGGGCAGTTTCGATCCTGTGACGTTCGGTCACATCGATCTGATTCGCCGTAGCCTCGCGATCGCTGATCGTCTCGTTGTTGCAATCCTGCCGAACTCCGACAAAGAGGCACTCCTCACGCTTGATGAGCGCACCGCTCTCCTGCGAAGCGTGATTGATGCTGAGCTCGGCGCTGCGAGCGCACGAGTGCAGATCCTCTCTGCATCGAATCTCGCCGTTCGTGTTGCTGCCGAAGCGGGGGCGACCCTGATCATTCGTGGTCTCCGTGCCGGCTCCGACTTTGAGGCCGAGCTCCGTATGGCCCACGCGAACCGGCTGCTCGCACCAGAGATCGAAACCGCCTTCTTGATGACAGCCCCGGAACACGCTTCCACCTCGAGCCGGCTCGTTCGCGAGGTGGCGCGCTATGGCGGGCCGCTCGACCGACTCGTGCCCGCCGCCGTCGTCCCCGTTCTCACCGCTGCCGCGCGACGCCGAGCGTCGAAGGCGTAGTTTGTGGAGAACGAATCGGCGGCATTGGTGCCGCCCCTCTATCCCGTTGACCTTTCGCCACTCCTCGCCGAATCGTCGGGGGGTACCTTCACCCTGGAGCCATTTACGGTCGAGGATCGCCTCGACGACGAGCTCTTCAAGGCTGCGGTCCAGGTTCGAATCGACCGAACCAATCGCGGCGTGCGCATCGTTGGAACCGTACGCGGCAGCCAGGAGGGAGCCTGCGGGCGCTGCCTCGCCCCCGCAGCGGCGCAGCTGAGCGCCCCAATCGATGAGGAGGCACTTGAGTCCCGGCATGCGACGGAGGGGGTCCTCCAGATCGGCAAGGGGAACAGCGTTGATGTTGGTCGCCTCGCTTTGGAGGCGCTCGATCTCACACGTCGCCTGGTGCTGCTCTGTACGCCACCCTGCCCAGAGCGCTGCGGCCTCTGCGGCGCGGAGCACCCCGCCAGCGCCTGTCCTGAGCGGGGGCTAGACCCTCGTTTGGCTGGCCTTGCGGCCCTCCTCCCCCCTGAAGGGGACGAAGGCGCGCCGATCGGGTAGGATTCCCCTCCAAGGCGCGCCCAGTCGGGCGCCAACGAGCGAGGTCAAAAAACATGGGCGTACCTAAGCGGAAGAAGTCGCACGCACGTCAGGGTGACCGACGTTCGCACCATGCCTTGACGCTCCCAACCATGGATCGCTGCCCACAGTGCAACGCCGTCAAGCGTGCGCATCATGCCTGCCTAGAGTGCGGAACCTATCGCGGCCGCGAGGTCATCCGCCGACCTGCGCCGGACGCGGACGTCGCCGACGCCTAACTCGCAATGAGCGCGTCGGGCGGCACTGTCCGCCTCGCCCTCGATGCGATGGGTGGCGACCACGGTCCCACCGAAGTTGTCCCAGGCGGCCTGCGATGGGCCAAAGAGAATCCCAGCGACCACCTGACCCTCGTCGGTGATGAGCAGATCATTCGCACCATCGCCGGTGGCGATCTCCCATCCAATGTCTCCATTGTTCACGGCCCAGGTGTGATCACCATGGAAGAGAATCCCGCGATCGCTGTGCGCGAACGCAAAGACGCATCGATGGTCGTGGCAGCAACACTCGTACGCGACAAGCTCGCCGATGCGGTCGTCACCGCTGGCCACACCGGCGCCGGGATGGCGGCAGGGGTTCTGATCATCGGCCGCATCAAAGGGGTGATTCGACCGGCCATCGCCGTGCAGTTCCTCTTGCGCGAGAAGCCGCTGCTGCTGCTTGATGTTGGCGCGAACCCAGACTCAACCGCAGAGAATCTGTATCAGTACGCGCATATGGGTCAGATCTTCTCTCAGCACGTCCTTGGCGTCGCTAATCCACGCGTCGCACTCCTCTCCATCGGCGAGGAGAAGGGGAAGGGCGATGTGCGCATCCAGCGTGCCACCGAGCTCCTCGATCAGTCGTCGCTGAACTTCACGGGGAATGTTGAGGGTCGTCACCTCGCCGCTGATGAGGCCGACGTGGTGGTCTGCGATGCGGTGCTCGGCAACGTTGCGATCAAACTTGTTGAAGGGGTAACGACCACTATCACCGACATGTTCCGTGCAGAGTTTCGTCGCCTCCCATTCGGTCCAATCGCCGCGCTGCTGATGCGTGGTTCGATCGCACGAATTCGAACCCAGCTCGACTACGAGCGGATTGGTGCAGCAATCCTTTTGGGGGTGCAGGGGACCGTGGCGATCACACATGGCCGTGCCCGTTCGCGCATGGTCTACTTCGCCTGTGCGACGGCGGCGCGAGCCGTGCGCGAGCGAGTCACCGAGCAGATCGCCTCGTCGCTCGCCGAGAGCAAGATCTCCGCCCCCGACGGTCTCCCCGTCGGGCCGGCGTAAGGTGGCAACCCGGCGAGCTTCGGCTGCGCCGAAGGATGCGGCGGCGCGTGCCCATACGGCGGGTCGACGCGATGCACTCACCGCCCTCTATGAGTCGGACTTCGGGATGCGCACGGCGCTGGCGGTGCTGGAGCGACGCGTTGCGGCTGGAGAGGTCCCTGAGGAGACTCTCCTCTGGTCCCGGCCGCTTCTTGAGGTGGTGGAGGCAAGTCGCCCACAAATTGATGCCACAATTGAGCGCCTCGCCACCGCCTTCCCCCTTGCAACAATGGCCCGGATTGACCGTTCCCTCCTGCGGTGCGGCCTAGGGGAGGTGATACACTCCCGCACGGCGGCGCCGACCGAGGCGATCGCTGCGTGGACCTCGCTCGCTCGCACGTATAGCGGCGAACCGGCCCGCAAACTGGTCAACGGCGTGCTCGGCACCGCGCTTCGCGAGGTTGCCGCCACGGCGGAGATAGACGGAGGGAGTAACTCATGACCGACAAGGATCAGATCTTCCAGGAGCTCCAGGCTTATATCGTTGAGCAGCTCGGTGTTGAGAAGGAGAAGGTCAAGCCTGAGGCCGCCTTTATCGAAGACCTCAATGCAGACTCCCTCGACCTTGTTGAGTTTGCGATGGGCCTCGAGGAGAAGTTCGGCGTGACCATTGCTGACGAAGAGCTTGGCAAGATCAAGACGGTCCAGGACGCCGTCAACGCCATCATCGAGAAGAAGGGCTGAGATGGGGCGGCCCCTTGGCCGCCGGCGTGAGGCGCGAGCCTCGCGCGGTGCAGCCAGTAGGGCGTGCCACCACTCACCCCAATGACGCTCGTAGTGGCGCCACTTTCGATGACCCCAGCGCAGCGTGAGCGTCTCGGCATCCCAGCAGGGGGTGAGGCGCTCGTAGAGCTGGCCCTCACGCACCCTTCGCGACGCCACCAAGCTGGGGCCGGTGCCGACAATGAGCGCCTCGAGTTTCTCGGCGATGCCATCCTCGGCGCCGTCGTTGCTGCCCGACTCTATGCCGACGACGCCGCAGCCGAGGAGGGGGACCTCTCTGAGCGCCGTGCCGCTGTTGTCTCACGCGCCGCACTTGCCGAGGTTGCGCTGCGCATCGGCATCGACGAGGTGTTGCTGCTCGGCGACGGCGAGGCGTCTCGCGGTGGCGCACGTCGTCCAGCGGCACTCGCCGCGGCGTTCGAAGGGCTCATCGGCGCGATCTACCTGAGCCACGGCTTCGCCGCCGCCATCACATTCATTGAAGGGCACATGGGCGCCGAGCTCGCCGCACCTCGCGCCGCACTCGGCAAGGGGATCAAGACCCTGCTGCAGGAGTGGACACAGGCACGCAACGGCTCCCTGCCGCGATACGACGTTGTCGCCACCACCGGTCCCGAGCACGACCGCACGTATGAGTGTGTCGTGCGCGTCGACGGCAGTGAAGTAGCGCGCGGATCAGGGCCAAGTCGCCGTGCCGCTGAGGCCGCCGCCGCTGAGGCGGCCATCGACCTGCTCGGCATCACCGCCGGAGGTGAAAAGTGAGCCGCCTGCGACTGCGCGAGGTGCGACTGAGCGGCTTCAAGACCTTCGCCGACAAGACGACGATCGCCTTCACCCCAGGGATCACCGCGATCGTTGGGCCAAACGGAAGCGGCAAGTCGAACGTGGTGGATGCCCTGCGCTGGGCGCTCGGCGAGGCTGGTCGCGGCATTCGCTCGAAGCGTGTGGAAGAGGTCATCTTCGCGGGATCAGAGAGGCGCCGCCCCCTGGGCCTCGCAGAGGTATCGCTCTCCATCGCCAATGAGGATGGTCTTTTTGACCTGCCATTCACCGAAATTGAGATCGCCCGTCGCGCTGATCGCGGTGGTGGCCAGGAGTACCTGCTCAATCGCGAGAAGATTCGCCTCCGCGATCTCAACGAGCTGCTCGATGGTGCGGGCCTCGCCGAGAATGGCCTCCTCTTCATCGGTCAAGGTGCTGTTGACCAGGCGCTGAGCCTCAAGGCTGAAGAGCGCCGCGCGCTCGTCGAAGAGTTCGCCGGCACCGCGCGCCATGAGCGACGCCGTGCACGAGCTGAAACCGAAATGAAGGAGGCGATCGATAATCGCGCCCGCGTCGAAGAGATCCTCGGCACCCTCCGACCACAAGAGCGTCGCCTCGCCACCCTTGCCAAGCAGGAGGCTGGCCGCGAAGAGCTGCTGACCGAAGCGGTAGAGCGCATCGCTGCGCTTGGAGCGGCACGCGGCGCCTGGATCGCCTCGCGACGAGTACGCATCGGCGGCCAGCTCTCAACGGTGACCGGCGAGCTGCAGTCCATTCGCGAACAGCTGCGTAACGCCGACGAAGAGGCTCATCGCCGTCGAGAGCGCCTTGGCCTTGCCCGCACCGATCTCGACGTTGCTCGACGCGCCCTTGAGGTGGCGCGCGAGGCCCGTGAATCTGCTGAGCGGGCACACGCCCGCGTTGACGCTGAATCCTCCGCCCTGTCGCGCGATGTGGAGCGCATTGCGACGGAGGTTGCCGTCGCTGAGTCAGAGATCGCATCGGTTGAGGCACTGCGCGCCGCTGCGGCGCCCGCCGTCGACGCAGAGGCCGTTGCCGCACTCGAGATCCTTGATGCCGACCTCTCTGCCGCGCGCCGCGAGCTTCAAGCCCTAACCGAGGGCACTGGAGAGGGGAGCAGTGACTCTGCCGCGCGCGCCCAGCGCTCACGCGAGGTGGAGCGCGCAGATCTCACCGCCCGTCTCGAGCGACTCCAGGCGGAGCGCACCGCCGTTACCGCAGATGGCGCCAGCGAAGATCCCGCCGCGGCCGAGAGCGTCCTCATTCTCGCTGCAACCGCCGCGAGCGATGCCGCGGCCCGTCTCGCCGCCGCGTCACGGGAACTCGCTGAAGCGGAGTCAGGCGCCGCCGCCGCCCGAGCAACAGTTGGCGAGAGTGAACGTGCCGCTCGCGCCGCAGAGGCTGAGGCGGCGTCGCTATCTGGCCGGCTCACTGCGCTTGAAACGCGTCGAGCAGCCCTGCAGGAGCGCGCACTATCAAAGGCGGTGCATGCGATCGGTGGGCGAAGCCTGCTCGCGGGCGTTGAACTTCGTGAAGAGGGTCGCACCGCGGTTCTCGCCGCCCTTGGCGCGTTGGCACGAGGCTTTGTTGTGGATCAGCGCGGGGCAAGCTTGCTCGATGACGAGCAGGGGGCACTCCTTATT
>JAEMRB010000046.1 GCA_016463555.1 Chloroflexota bacterium | reverse complement strand
CTTCCCGACTACGGCACCCTCGACAAGCTCGAGGCCGACGAATCGTCACGCGCCCTCGGCCATCGCGCCGGCGAGTGGATGTTCGAGCGCCATCACTCCATGTTCCTGCGCGAGCGACTCTCTTCAGATCTGGAGTACACGGGCTGATGATCTTCGGTCGAAAGCCAAAGGTTGAGGCTCTCCCTGTTGAGGGGGCACCCGTGATCTCGCAAGATGCTGCGCGCCGTTACGCCGACGCCGCCGAAGCGGCAGGCTCCGAGCGAATGCTGGCGATTGAACATGCAACCGAGCGGCTGAGCCGCTACCTACGCGAGCACCGCAACGTGCTCCAGGCCGCTGGCCCACTCATCCTCGCGGGCACGACTGACGCCGCAGAGCTCGTGTTGGAGGAGGAGGGCGGCTTCACCATGAGCTCAACCGATGCCGAGGGCGTTGCCTCAATGGACCGCGTCAGCATCTCTGAAGTGGTGGAGCTCTGGGGCGCCGCTGACCTCTACGACCGAATCGAAGCGGCACTGCGTGCAGCCGCTGGACTTGCGCCACGACCAACCGGTGCGATCGTGGCGGGCCTCGGCGTGGCCGGGGACGACCGCGCGTCGGTCTGATTCGCGATGGGCAGCACGCCCGTCGCCGGTGAACTTCTCGCGATTGGCGAACTAGCCCCCGGTCGCATCGCACTTGAGTTTCGCGCCCCAGCCCTGATCGCCGCACTACGCCCCGGCCATGCGCTCCACGTCGTTCGCCCAGAGTCTGGTGGCTATCGCGTGCGGCGCGTTGCCCCGGTCTCTCGCGTCGACCTCATTCGCGGGAGCGTTGAAGTTGCGCTGCAGCCACGAGCTGATGGCGGCCAAGATGCACTCGCGGGGCTGCGTATCGGCGAGGTCGTTGAGCTGATCGGACCGATCGGGCAGCCGATCCTCATCAATAAGGCCACGATGCGGCTGCTCCTTATCACCGACGGCGAAGGGTTCGCCTGGGTGCGTGCGCTCGCGATCGCCGCAACGAGTGCCGGCATTAGCGTGACGATGCTCCAGCAGGCGGAGACAGGGGGTGACCTACCGCCAGCCAGCCTCCTCCCCGACGTGGTGGAAATCGTCGTCGCCACGAGTGATGGCAGCATCGGCCACCGCGGGACTGTCGCCGACCTGCTCGGCGAGTACGTTCCGTGGGCCGACCAGGCGGTCGTTGCAGGTGCCGCCGATATTCGATCGGCTGCGACATCTGCCGCCCTTCGCCACCGCACCGCAGATCGCACAACGGCAAGTGGCAAGCCCGCACGCGCACGCACCGCGCTTGCTGGCGACCGCGCGCCGTGGCTGCAGGCACTGCTGGCACACGAGATTGGCTGTGGCATTGGCGCCTGCGGCGGTTGCACCGTTGCAACGCGCGCCGGCCAGGTTCGCCTCTGTCGCGAGGGGCCGGCGGTAGACGCAACCGGCTCCGCATCGAAAGGCGGTGCATAAGTGCCCCCACGCAAACGCCCAAAGGTGGCTGCGCCGCGCAAGAGCCGAGCCACGCAGGTGGCGGAGCAGGTGAACGAGCGCATCAATCCGCTCACCGTTGACCTTGCCGTCACCCTCGGCACCGAGCATCCGCTGCGACTGGAGCGACCGATCGTTGTCGCCGCCGGGCCACTCGGCTTTGGCAACGAGGCTGGCGGTGCGATTGATCTGCGAGAGGTCGGCCTCTTCGTTGTGCGCGGCATCTCACTGCGGCCGCGATTTGGCGGCCTAATGCCGCGACTGGTAGAGGTGCCTGGCGGCCTGATGCACGCGGTCAACCGTGAGAATCCGGGCGCCGATGAGGTGATCGATCGACACGGTGCAAGTTGGCGCTCGGCGCCGTGCGCGGTCGCCCTCTCCCTCGTCGCCACCTCGGTCAAAGAGCTTGCGCAGCTGATCGCACGAGTTGAGCGTCGTGCCGACGAGCTCGGCATTGCGGCGCTGGAGATTGACCTCACCGCCCCATGCGATGGCCTTGATGGCGCCCGATGGGAGTCATCGGCGGATGAGTCCCTTCGCCTGATTGATACAGCGCGCGGCGCGACCGATCGACCCCTCATCGCGAAAGTCTCGTCAGCGGCGAGTGAGCTCCGTCGCCTGGCGAGCGAGTCAATTGACGCGGGCATCGATGTTCTCTCGGTGAGCGGATCGCCGCATGGCTTTCTCCCTGACCGCGCGCGACGCGGGCCAGCCTTGGCAGCAGGGATCGGTGAACTCTCTGGGCCGCTGGTGCGCCCCGCCGCACTGGCTGCGATCGCTGAGGCGGCGAGTGGTGCGGGTGCGCCGATCATCGGCGGGGGAGGGATCGGCTCTCCGGCTGATGCGCTCGACACCTTCGCCGCTGGCGCAAGCGCGGTGAGTCTCGGAACCGCACTCTGGGCAGACCCACGACTCCCTGGAGCGGTGGGCGATTCGCTGCGGCGTGCTGTGGCTGCCCGTGGTGAAACCAGCGTTCTCGCGCTGCGCGGGAGCGCGCTAGGCTCTCGCCATGAGTGAACCACTTCGCCCACTGCGCGAGTCACTAACGCCGCCCACCGGCTACCCCGCCGCCCCGGTTGATCCGCGTGATCGCGCAGCAACAGCGCAGCGAATCGAGGGCCTGCTGCTCGCCACCGGCGCGCTGCAACGCGGCCACTTCCTACTAAAGAGTGGACGCCACGGTGATCAGTACCTCGAGAAGTGGTCGCTGCTGCAGCACCCATCTGCCGCTGCGGAGATCACGCGTGCGCTCGCCGTTCAGAGCCTTGAGCTTGTCCAGGCGCATGGTGGCGACATTGACCTCGTCGTCGGGCCAACCACGGGCGGAGTCCTGCTGGCGTATGAGGTTGGCCGACTTCTCGGTGTGCGCGGTCTCTTCGCGGAAGAGGTTCGTGGTGACGATGGAGTCACGCGTCGCGAGTTCCGTCGCGGCTTTCAGATTCCACCGCGCGCACGCGTGCTCTTGGTCGACGACATCCTGACAACGGGCGGATCACTCCAGGCACTCCTCCCGCCGCTCTATGCCGCGGGTGCGCATCCAATCGCCGCTGCGGTGGTCGCAAGCCGCACGCCGGGGCTCACCGCAATTGAGGCAGAGGGACGGGATCCGATTCCACTGATCGCAGGGATCACCCTTGATCTGCCGACGTACGAGTCAGCCGACTGCCCACTCTGCGCGGCGGGGGAGCCGATCGGCGCCCCTGGGAGTAGCGGCCGCTAGTTAGTTCGCGGCGAGTTCAGCCAGCGCAGCGTCGAGCTCCTCTGGACTGACGATCCCCTCGAGGGAGCGCAGGATGCGCCCGTCGCCTCCGACCGTAAAGATCCATGGCTCAACCGGCACCTGCCACGCCGTGACGATGCTCGTCGCCTGAAGCCCCCCGCCAGTTGCAAGTACTGGGATCAGGCGCGTGCCGTTCCAACTCATCTGATACGGCTCAACGTGCAGCATCACGACCCCCGGATGTCGATCGGCGGCGTCCTTCAAAAGTGTGAGCGTTGGCCCACACGCCTGTGAGACACAGAACGCCGGCGAGGCGAAGGCGATAAGGAACGGGGTTCCTGCGGCAAGGAGCTCTGTGGCTGAGTTCGTGTAGAAGTCGGCGCGTGGCTCTGTATCGGTTGATACGCCCGCAACGCCCTGTGGGCTTGTGGCTGCGATCGGTGTCGCCACGTTCGGCGCCGCATCACCTGGACGCGGTGCAGTGCCATTTGCCTGCACGAAGGAGGTGAAGCGAACGAGCACCGTAGCGCCAGCGGCGTCGGTGCCACTGATCACGAGTCCGATCTCACGTGCACCAACGGGGATTTCGGTGGTGCCGATGAAGAAGCCGCGTATGTCGGTGATCGCCCATGCGAAGGGGAGTGGCGATGCAGCGGCGAGCGGTGTGCAGCCGTCGGTAGTGATGTCGAAGATTTCGCTCTTCAGCGTCCAGGCGGGGGAGCCGAGGGGGAAGCTGGCGCCGTCGATGAGTCCGAGGATGAGTCGAGTTGCACCAGGGGCGAGGTCGCTGTTCGCGAGTAGGGGGAGTGGCCCGGTGGAGCTCGCCTGACCCGCGGCCGGCCATACGTCGGTGCAGCCGTTTCTAGCGCTTCCGCTACCGCTGGCGCTGGGGGAGGGGGTGGCGCCACCGCAGGCGACGAGCGCTGCACAGAGGGTGGCGAGAACGGTGCTCTGCAGGTATTTCTTCACGTACTCACTCTATCCCACGTTTCTGAGGCTCGGCGTACCATCTACGTATGAAGAGTTTCCGCGCAACACTGCGAATTCTGCTCGGTGCCACGATTGGCCTCGTGGTGATCGGCGTCATCGTTCGTGCAACGGAGTCGGGGATGGGCTGTCCAGATTGGCCCCTCTGCTACGGCCAGTTGATCCCGCCGACGACTGATTCGGGCGACGTCATTGCCTATAAGGCGTGGCTCGAGTGGATCCACCGCGCCATCGCGGCGGTGATCGGGTTGATCGTTCTGGCGTTGGTCTTCATCGCGCTGCGAAACCTAAAGGGCCGCCGATCGCTGCAGGGGGCCTCGATCGCCCTCCTCGCGCTCGTCCTCTTCCAGGCCTGGCTCGGACGTCAAACCGTTCTCGAATCTAACTCAGGGGCATCTGTGACCGCGCATCTCGCCTCAGCGATGGCGTTCGTCGGGCTGCAAGTTTGGATGCTTGCCAGGAGTGGCTACGCTGAAACCCTCGCCGGTATCCGCCGCGCGAGCGGGAGCGTCGTGGCACCAATCGTTGCCGCGGGAGCCATCTACGCGCTGCTCCTCTTTGGATCAAATGTGACGGGCACCGACACGGGCCTGCTCTATCCAGACTGGCCGCTCATGGGCGGCACCCTCTTCCCGCCAATCACCGAACTCTCGACGCCGATGATCCTGCACCGCTACGCGACCGCCATCGTCGCGCTCATCCTGATCTCGGCGCTCTGGATCGTTCGTCGCGAGCAGGGGAGTCCGGCCCACGTGCGCCAGCTACTCACCTACGCCACGGTGGTCTTTGCCGTGCAATGTGTCATCGGCGCTGTGCAGATCTTTACCAAGCTCGCACCGTGGACGCAGACGCTCCATGTCGCCCTCGCAACCATGATCTGGATCCTGACCGTCGGCGCCGCGTCTATCGCGCTGCTTGAGGGGCGTAGCGCGGGTCGCAGCCTAGCTGACGCAGCAGAGCGCGCGCCACAGACTCGTCGTGAGACGCTCGCCGCCTATATCGCACTGACAAAGCCGCGGATCGTTGAGCTGCTGCTGATTACCACCGTTCCGGCCATGCTCCTCGCAGCGCAGGGCTTTCCGCCACTCACGCTAATCGCCGCCACGCTCGTTGGTGGGAGCCTCAGTGCGGCGAGTGCGAACGTCTTCAACTGCATTATTGACGCCGATATCGACGCGCAGATGGCGCGTACCGCCGCACGCCCGCTCGTCACTGGCCGAATCAGCGTTGGCGCGGCACTCCTCTTTGCGAGCACTCTCGGCGTTGCGAGCTTTATCTTTCTGGCGCTGACGACAACGATTATGGCGGCGTTTATTTCGCTCCTCGCCATCGCCTTCTACGTGCTGATCTATACGCTGATCCTCAAGCGCTCAACTCCACAGAACATCGTGATTGGCGGCGCGGCGGGTGCCCTCCCGCCAGTGATCGGCTGGGCCGCAGTAACGGGCGATATCTCGCTGGTGCCGATCCTCCTCTTCGCCCTCGTCTTCTACTGGACACCGCCACACTTCTGGGCGTTGGCACTTCGCATCGGTGCCGACTACGCCGCCGCGGGGGTGCCGATGCTGCCTGTCACCGCTGGCCCAGCGGAGACGGCGCGACAGATCTGGCTCTATACGATCCTTCTCGTCGCGATGAGCCTGATGCTCTGGGCGGTGGCTGGGATGGGCCTCGTCTACCTAGCGGTTGCCGTTATCGGCGGTGGGATCTTCCTGCTCCGCGCTTGGCGCCTGCGCAGCGATGTGCTCGGCGATGGGCTGCTGCGTGGCGCAACGCGCCTCTATCGCTTCTCGATCAGCTACCTCACCCTGATCTTTGCCGCGATCGCGATCGACTCAATCCTGCCGCGCTAGCGACAAGGCTTTAGCGCCGATCGGCCGCCGCCGCCTGTCGCTTCGCGAGACCGCCGCGATCGAGTCTGCCGAGCCAGAACTGCACCTGTGGGCCGATGGTGAAGGCGAACCAGATCGTGCCGAAGCCAAACGTGCCACCGAGCACGATCCCCAAGATGCCAACGACGACCTCGATGGCGGTGCGCATCTTCCAGATCGCCTGCCCGGTGCGGTGATGCAGACCAGTCATGAGGCCATCGCGTGGCCCTGGGCCGTTGCCGCTGCCGATGTAAATGCCCGAGCCGATGCCGACAATTGCGGTGCCAGCGATCGCTAGCGCGCCAGCGAGCAGTGGCTGTGTGGCGATCTCTGCTGC
The DNA here is from genome assembly GCA_016463555.1 of Chloroflexota bacterium. Taxonomy (GTDB): domain Bacteria; phylum Chloroflexota; class Limnocylindria; order Limnocylindrales; family Limnocylindraceae; genus Limnocylindrus. The sequence goes on along the minus strand of JAEMRB010000046.1, from coordinate 1,557 downwards.
TGGCGGGACGCCGGCGTAGGCGAGGAGGGCAATCTCCACGTTCATCACCCAGCCGATGATCACGATGTTGCTCAGGGTCCCCAGGCCAGGGCGCTGGCGGAGTGGGATCCAGAGCAGCAGCACGAAGATGCCGCTCAGTTGCGCAGCGGTGCCGATCTCAATGCCGAGCTGCTTGCTAAGCCCTTGGTGCAGGATCTCCCACGACGGGAGGCCGACCCCGGCGGCGAGCATCATGACGAGGCCCGTGGCGAAGACCGCCTGACCGGCGATGGATTGCGGGAAGCGCTTCAGCGCATCGGCGGTGATCGCCTGCGAGAGCCAGTTGCTGCGCGGTGTGCTCATGCGGTTCCCCTTACTGCGGCGTGGCTGCCGCGCGGCGAAGGCGGTCCGCAATTGCTGAACCGAGGCCGCCCTCAGGATAGGGGGCGGCGATGATCCTCGCGGCGGGTACCGCACGACGAATCAGTGCGGCCTCAAGTTCATGCAGTCGCTCGAAGAGGTGAGCGGCGGCGGCGACCGGATCAAGCGTTTCAGAGAGCGCAACGCTCGCATGAACGTTCGCCCCCGCGGCAGAGGCGAGGCCCTCCAGGTGCGTGAGGGTCGCGCGATCTGGTGCGAGGAGTGCGCACTCTGTAACGCCAGCAGGGAACGCCGTCGTTACCAAGAGGAGCGGCACCATCGGCGCGTAGTGCGACTCGGTCATACCGGGCGCCTGCATTGGCACGCCCGGTTGTACCGTTGGCGCAGCGGCGACGATGCCACCGTGATTGGCGAGCACATGTGCAAGATCTTCAAGGGGGATTCCGCCGTGTCGCAAGAGGCGCACCGGTCCATCAGCATCAAGCGCGACGACACTCGACTCAACGCCAATCTCCGTGGCCTCGCCGAGCAGAACGGCGTCAATGCGTCCATCGAGCTGTTCGAGCACATGGTCGGCGGTGGTGGGGGAGAGGCGTCCGAAACGATTGGCACTCGGCGCAGCGATCGGCGTTCCCGCCGCGCGAATGAGGGCCAGCGCCGTCTCGTGTCGCGGTAGGCGCACGCCAACCGTCTCAAGACCGGCACGCACTAAACCAGGCACCTCGGGTCGCGCAGCGGCAACGATCGTGAGTGCTCCTGGCCAGAAGGCATCTGCAAGGAGTTTGATGCGTGGATCGGCGAGCGCACCCTCGGTGAAGAGGTGGGCCAGGTCGGCGCGATCGGCGATGTGCACGATGAGCGGATCAAAGGTTGGGCGACCCTTCGCCTCAAAGATACGCGCAACAGCTGGCGCATCGAATGCGTTCGCTCCAAGGCCGTAGACGGTTTCTGTAGGGAAGGCCACGAGGCCGCCAGCCCGAATGATTGCCGCGGCACGCGGCATGGATTCCGCGGCGGAGTGTGGCGTTCGTGCGCGTAGGCGTTCGGTGATCACGCCGGTCGCGCCACGTCAATCATCAGCGCGGCGTGATCCGATGGCGACTCACCCTTGCGTCCATCACGGTCGACACTGCTGCTGACGATTGCACCAGCGCGTGGCTCAACGAGCAGGTGATCGATGCGCATCCCCCAGCCGCG
>JAEMRB010000045.1 GCA_016463555.1 Chloroflexota bacterium | reverse complement strand
CCTCCGCGGTCGCGGCCTTGGCGAGGTCGTCCATGATCTCAATCTTGAAGGGTTGATCCCCGCGCACGAGTGCCGCACGCTCATCGTCGAAGGTGTGCTCGGCGAGCGTGAACGTATGGTTCGCGGCGATGCTCTTCGACATCTCGGCCTCAATGGCGGCCAGATCGTCGGGGGTGAGGGCGCGCTCTAGTAGGAAGTCGTAGTAGAAACCATCGGTGATCGCTGGACCGATGCCGAGCTTTGCGCCAGGGAAGAGGCGCGCGACCGCTTCGGCCATGACGTGAGCAGCGGAATGCCGCATGCGGCTGAGGTTGTCGCTCGCACCGGCATCGAGAAGCTCCTCGGCAGAGCCGCGCGCGGGGGCTTCAAGGATCTCGTCGATCTCGACGACCTCTGCTGCCGCTACCTCGTCTGCCATCCCTTGGACCCCTCTCCGCGCCTCTCGATACTGGTGGGCGGTACAGGACTCGAACCTGTGACCTCAGCCATGTCAAGGCTGCGCTCTAACCAACTGAGCTAACCGCCCAAGGAGCCAGAGAATAGCCGATACACTCCCCCGCATGATCGACCGAGCGAGCCGAGCGACCCCAACCCCACTGATCGTCTGCGTGGGCGACCTGATCGACGAGATCGCCGTGCGGCTTGACGCACCCTGGCGGCGCGGCTCCGACGCCGCTGCCCAGATCACGCGACGGCGTGGTGGGAGTGCCGCCAACGTCGCGGTGGCGGCGGTGGCCGCTGGGGGCTCAGCGCGCTTCATCGGCGCTGTGGGTGACGACGCCACCGCCGAGGCTCTTGAGGCGGCCCTCCTGCGAGCTGGGGTGGAGCCGCTCCTGCAGCGCGGTGGCCGCAGCGCCAGCATCGTGGTGGTGGTTGAACCAGATGGTGAGCGGACCATGCTCCCCGACCGCGCCGCCGCTCTCTCCCTACGTGACCCGGGCCCTGCGGCCCTGATCGGCGGATCGTGGCTCCACGCCCCCGCCTACTCGCTTCTCGGCGAGCCACTCGGCGAGACCACACGTCGACTCTTCGCCCACGCACGTGACGCGGGGATCCCGACATCACTTGATGCCTCCTCGGTTGGTGCGTTGAGCGCCTGGGGCCCCGAGGAGAGTCGTCGTCGCTTTGCTGAACTGGCCCCCACGCTCTTGTTCGCCAACGAAGAGGAGTGTGCCTATCTCGATTTAATTAATCGCCCACTCCCTGGATCTGCCCTCATCGCGAAACATGGTGCAGGGATCGCTGAGGTGCGCTCACCAGAGGGTGAGCACGTTGCCGCACTCCCCGCGCATCCACTCCCACCGGGGATCGACAGTACGGGTGCCGGTGACGCATTCGCCGGCGGCCTCCTCGTTGCGCGAGCGCGCGGCGAATCATGGGAGGATGCGCTTGCCGCTGGACACACAGCTGCGGCGGGTCACCTGCAGCGACAGGCGACCGAGAGTGACCAGAGGGAGGCTTCGTGAACGTCCGCCAGTCTGCTGAGGTAGCCGCTGCACTCGCCTCTGGTATGCCCGTCGTCGCCCTCGAGTCCACCATCACATCAAAGATGGGCCTCCCCGCCCCCTACAACCGCGAGTGTTTTGATCGAGTCAACGCGGCGATTCGCGCGGCTGGTGCAATCCCCGCCGTCACCGCCGTGATCGATGGCGAACTCTGGGCGGGCATCGAGCCGCATCATGAGGCGCTCGTCCTCGCCGCCGACGAGAAGCTCGCCGAGCGCGATCTACCTGTTGCAATCGCGGCGAAGCGCACTGGCGTCACCACGGTCTCCGCAACGGTCGCGATCGCTGGACTCGCCGGCATTCGTGTCTTTGCAACTGGTGGCATCGGTGGTGTGCATCGCGGCGCCGAGCTGAGCTTTGATGTGTCGTCGGATCTCGGTGCGATGTCGCGCCATCCAGTCATCGTGGTGAGTGCCGGCGCTAAGGCATTCCTCGATCTGCCGAAGACACTCGAGGTGCTTGAGACGCTGAGTGTCCCCGTGATCGGCTACCAGACGAGCACCTTCCCCGCCTTCTGGAGTCGCAGCAGTGGCCTCGCGCTCAACCATCGCGTTGAGAGTGCCACGGAGATTGCCGCGATTGCCAAGGCGAACACGGCACTTGGCTGGCCTGGCGGCATGCTGGTTGCAAACCCAATCCCGCTCGAAGCTGAGATCCCCGCAGCAGAGATCGCCGATGCCATTGCCGCTGGGCTCGCTGAGGCCGAGCGAACTGGAGCAACTGGCCCGAAGGCCACGCCGAAGATCTTGGCGGCGATTGCCGCGGCTACAGATTCGCGATCAATCCCCGCCAACCTGGCGCTAGCGGAGTCGAACGCTCGCCTCGCGGGCGAGATCGCCGTCGCCCTGCTGCGCGACTAGCGAAAACCAGGCGTTACGGCCGCGCCGCCGGCTGCGGTCCGCGCACGATTGAAGCAATCGCCACCAGCACGATGACGACACCAACGCCAAGGAGCGTGTTCGTTGCCCCAACGGCATCAGCGATCGGACCTACAGCGATGATCGGCACAAAGCTGCCGAGGCTGACGAGCATGTTCAACACGCCAAAGACACGCCCACGCACCTCCTCCGGCAGCTCCTCTTGAAGCGCCGTTTGCGCAGGGATCGCGACGAGACCATACGATACGCCCGCGAAATAGGCGACAAAGATCACCGTTGCGAGTGTCGAGGCACCCGCGTCGAGTGGGAGCTCGCCCAATAGTTGTGCGCCATCAGAGATCGCGCGGCTGATCGGAACGGCGAGGGCGAGCAGCGCCAAGCCTGCACCAACGCCGAAGAGCCCCCCTTCGATCAGGCGGCGGCGCGGCAGAATCGAACTCCAACTGTTGAGCGCCAGGATGCCAGTCACGACACCGAGGCCGATCGGCAAAACGACCAACCAGAAATCGCGCGCATCGAGACCGAGAGAGTCACGCACGTAGTCGGGGCCGAGAACCCCCATGACCCCCACAACGCTGGCAGCGATCGCAAGGTAGGCCAACGACCAGAGGACAGAGCTGTGGCGCCACATGAAGCGCAGCCCTTCGACGAGCTCACTGGTGGTGGTCCGAGTGGCTTGCGTCGTATTGGAGCGCATGTTGCCGGCAATTTTGACGGGTGGCGCCGATGGGAGTCCGAAGCAGAGCAGACCGGCAAGCAGGAAGAGAACAGCAACCAGAATGATGGACGCCTCAGGGCCTGCAATGCGCACCACGGCAGGTCCAAGGAGCGCGAAGCCCAGCGCGAATGCGGCATTCAGGGTGAAGGTGAAGAGCCCGTTCGCTGAGACGAGCTGTTCGCGACGAACAAGCAGCGGGATCATCGCGAGTTCGGCGGGGGCGAATAGCGTCGTCATGATGCTCGCAAAGATGTTGAGCAAGAGCACGATGCCGAGCGTATCGACACTGCCAAGCATCAAGAAGAATGCGCCGGCACGGGTCAGGTTGGCGACGATCAGCACCAGTCGCTTGTCGAGTCGATCCACCCATACGCCTGCAATTGGCGAAAGGAGAACGGCTGGGACAAGGAAGCTCAAGAAGAGAGCGCTGAGCGTTGAGGTGGAGCCACTGCGCTCGGCAACGAGCACCGTGAGACCGTAGAGCACAACGTTGCCACCGATCTGCGTGAAGAGCTGGGCGATCCAGAGGCGCAGGAACGCGCCATTGCGCAGCACCCCAACATCGGGTGGCTGCTGGAAATCAGGGATCTCTTTCTGCATCCGAGACGCTTCGCCCACCGTGCCCTCCTCTCCTGCTCGCCTCATGGTGCCCCCGGCCGGAATCGAACCGACGACGCCCGCCTTAGGACGGCGGCGCTCTATCCACTGAGCTACAGGGGCCCCCTGTAGGGTATCTGAACGCGGCGTGGGAGAATACCCGCATGGAGCAGCCCCTCATCACGCTCTACGGTCGCCCTGGGTGCGAACTCTGCGAGAGAACAGAGGCGATCGTGCGCACACTCATCACCGAGGGGGGCTCGCGCCTCACACTCAGCATGGTGAACATCGAGGAGGACCCAGCGGTGCATGCGCGACTTCTTGAACAGATCCCGGCACTTGAGGTTGCGGGGAGGCTTTTACCGCTCGCCGTCAGCCCGATGCAGATCGCCGCATTTGTGCGCAGTGCCGTAGGCCAGGTCGATGGAGAGCGTTAACGCCCTCACCGCACTGCTCGCGGGCGTGCTGAGTTTCCTCTCGCCTTGCGTCCTCCCAATCGTCCCCGCCTATCTCGGTCGACTCGCCGCGCTGAGCACCGGCACATCACGAATGCCTCACGCCCTTCTCTTCACCTGTGGCTTTAGCGCGATCTTCATCGCCCTCGGCATCAGCGCCGGCTACGTTGGCGGCGCCACCGGACGCCTTTTGCCGATCTTGCAGATTCCCGTGGGCGTTGCCGTGACGATCGGTGGCCTGCACCTTGCTGGCATCCTGCGCATCCCACAGCTCGACCGCATGCGTGCACCAACGCCGATTCTGCGCGGCGGCTACCTCGGCAGCTTCCTACTGGGCGCCGCATTCTCCATCGCCTGGACACCCTGCATCGGTGTCGTCCTTGGTGCGATTCTCGGCATCGCAGCCGCTGGGAGCAACGCGGCTGGCGCGGCGCTGCTGCTGGCGCTCTACAGCGTTGGCCTTGCGCTGCCGTTCTTGCTCTTGGCAGCCGTAGCTGATCGCAGTCCTGCGACGTTGCAACGACTCATGGGCCGGCTCCGTGGTGGGACGCGAATCGCTGGCGTCGTTGGCGGTCTTCTCGTCGCAGGCATTGGCGTACTGATTGCGACTGGCGGCCTCACGGTGCTTTCGCGCATCATGCCTGGGCTCCCTGGCCTGTGATCGGACCATTTTCACAACGAAGCATCGGCGCTATCGGAGCGGCGGCTGCCCTACTGGCTCTCCTCCTGCTGCTGTCGCGAACGAATATCCCAACGGGAACCGCAACACCGACCGACCTCTACATCGTCGATCCGAGCGCCACGGGGATCGAGGTTGGTGCCACGTTCACGATCCCTGCAGCGCAGCCTGTTGCTGGTGGAGGTGTCTTTGCAGATGCGCAGGCAACGCTCCCCGCCCCACGCCTGGTGATCGTTGACCTCTTTGCCACCTGGTGTCCGCCCTGCCAGCAGGAGACCCCCGTGCTGCGCTCGCTCGCTGCCACATACCGCGATCGCGGCCTCCAGGTGATCGGCATCTCGGTCGGCGAACTCTCGTCAACCGTTGCGGCATATGCGGAGCGCTATCAGCTCGGCTACCTACTCCTGGTCGACGTCAACAGTGAACTCTTTCGCGCCGCTGGCGCTGGTGGCATCCCAACGAAACTGATTCTTGACGCCGATGGTCGTGTCCTACGCGTGGTTACGGGACCGCTAACGCGCGAAGCGGCAGCCGCACTGGTCGAGGAGCTGCTCCCTACTCGCTAACGAAACGGAAGCGATCGCGTTCAGCCACGATGCGACCAGCGGGCGCCTGTACCTCATGACTCATCACCACCAGCCACTCGCCCGCCGCCGCCTCGGCGAAGATTGAGGCCTTCGCGTCGACGGAGACCCACGCCTCGTCGTCGTATGCCGTCACCCACCGCGGGTTCGCCTGCCAGGGGCGCATGAAGAGGTCACCGAGAAAGAGGAGGGTGCGCTCGCGACCGCGCACGATGGTGGCCTGGGAGCCTGGGGTGTGACCGCCGAGTCGACGCAGCGTGATCGTTGGGGTGAGCTCCAGCGTGCCGTCAAACGAGCGCGGTGCAGTAGCGCCGAAGAGGCGCGTGAGGCCGGGGACGTCATACGCCGCACGGGCACGAAGCGAACCGCTCGCCACGGCGGCGATCTCACGGTCGGGGGCAACGATCTGGGCGTTGGGGAAGGCGGCGGCGCCATGCTGGTCAACGAGTCCACCAGCATGATCTCGATGTAGGTGGCTCGGCACAATGCTGGCGATGCGCTCCACATCGATCCCCGCGCCGGCCAGCGCTTCGCGGGCAGAGCGCGAATCTGTATCTGCGTCGCTGACCTGCGTTCCGGCTGGCACCGCACCAGTCTCTAAAAGCACCGCACCACTCGCGTCGCTGACGTGCAAGATGTTGAGTGCCTGCAAGAGGCGGGATCGTGCATCGAGTTCGTCCGCAACCATCGGCGCCCAGGTCTCCTGGGGCACTGGACCGAAGATCGCCCCTGCATCGCTCCAGAAGGTTCCGATGCGAAGCAGGTCAACCGTGATCCCCCCGAGATTGATGCTGCGACGTTCAGTCACGAGGCTTGGCGACCCTCGCTCCGTCATGCGCCTGCTGTTCCGCATCAAATCCAACGTGCGCCGCCGACGCCGTTGGCTCCGTTTGGCCCTGATACCGGCTGCGTAGTTCGCTGCTCCCATACGGCCGTTCGACCTCGGACGACATGCGGTGGAACGAGATCTGGCCAATGCGCATCCCCGGGTAGAGCGCGATTGGTAGTCGAGCAACGTTGCCGAGCTCTAGCGTCAGGTTCCCGACCCAGCCTGGGTCAACGTAACCAGCGGTGGAGTGGATCAGCAGCCCGAGCCGTCCGAGTGATGACTTCCCATCAAGGCGTCCGAGCAGCGAGTTTCCCAACGAAATCTTCTCGCGGGTTTGACCGAGCACAAACTCTCCGGGGTGCAGCATGAACTGCTCGCCGTCAGCAACGCGCTCAATCTCGGTGAGCTCTGGCTGCTCTACGCGCGGATCAATGAAGCCGTACCGGTTATTGCGAAAGACGCGGAACGTGCCGTCGAGGTGGAGGTCGACCGAGGCCGGCTGCACATCCACTGCGTCAAACGGTGTAATCGCGATCTCGCCCGCTGCGATCGCGGTCAGGATGTCGCGGTCAGAGAGGACGCTCATGCCTCGGCCTCCACGGCGCGAACTCGACGCTTCCCCTTCCCTGCGCCCTTCTCGGTGAGCAGCTCGTCTACTTCCCGCTTGAGCGTTTCGAGGTCTTCAAACGACTGGTAAACGCTCGCAAAGCGGATATAGGCGATCTGATCAATCTCGCGAAGCGCCGCCATCGTCAACGCACCAATGCGCGCAGAGGAGAGCTCTGTTGCGCCGCTGGCTCGAATCTGTGCCTCGATCGCCTCAACGGCACGCTCGGGGGCATCGACTGGCACCGGGCGACGAGTGAGCGCGCGGCGCAGCCCTTCGAGGAGCTTCTGGGAGTCGTACTCCTGACGTTCGCCCGAGCGCTTGATGACGTAGAGCTTGGCAAGTTCGGCGCGCTCGTAGGTGGTGACGCGTGTGCCACAGATGCGACAGGCGCGACGGCGACGAATGACGGAGCCGTCATCGAGGTCGCGCGAATCAACGACGCGCGTATCCGGCTCCTTACACGATGGGCAACGCACCCTCGCTCCTCCTCACCTTCGCGCAGCTATGCGCGGAACCACCGCAGGTTGCGGTCTCGGGGAGAGTCTACACACGATCTTGTGTGCGAAGCCGCGTGGCGGGGGCTAGGAGCGGTCGCGCTCTCCGATCGCGTCACTGGCGTGCTCAAGCACGGGGAGCAGGATGGCCAGCCCGTCGCGCACCGCACCACTCCCGCCAGGGAGGTTCACGATCAGCGTTCCCTTCGCCACGCCGGCAAGGCCGCGGGAGAGGATCGCAGCAGGCGTCTGGGAGCGCCCCAGCATGCGAATCGCATCAGGGATCCCTGGAATCACCCGCTCCAGAAGCGGCGCGGTTGCGTCTGGGGTCACATCGCGTGAGCTCAGCCCCGTTCCGCCAGCGGTCAAGATCACGTCGACGGTGCCGATGTGCTGCTCAAGAACTGCGCGGATGGCATCAAGCTCGTCGGGGGCCTGTGCTCGCTGCACCTCCCAGCCGTGGGCGACAAGAGCCGCAGCAGCGAGCGTACCCGCCTTATCTTCTCGTTCGCCGGCATGAATCGAGTCGCTGACCGTGAGCACCAGAATTGATCGCGGCGTATCACTCATCTGCGCATACTACTGCTACGCGGCGCCAACGAGGCTGCGAATGATCAGCATGGCG
>JAEMRB010000143.1 GCA_016463555.1 Chloroflexota bacterium | reverse complement strand
TCACCGGCTACCTGCTGCCGTGGGACCAGATCGCCTACTGGGCGATCACGATCGGCTCGAACATGGCCGGCTACGCGCCGCTCCTCAACACCCCATCGAAGCTGCTCCTGCTCGGCGGCCTCGAGGTGGGGCAGAACACGCTGCTGCGCTTCTACGTGCTCCACGTGATGGTCTTCCCACTCTTGGCGGCAGTCTTCCTCGCGGTCCACTTCTGGCGGATCCGCAAGGACGGCGGCATCAGCGGACCGCTGTGATCCATGAGTGACGAGCAGCGCCCAGCGAGCTCCCTGCCGGTAGATCCGTCGCGCCAGACGGAGATCGACAAGCAGCGCGTGCCGATGGCGGCGCGACCGTACCGACTCCTCGCGCTCGTGAAGCAAGACGCCGTTGTGCGCGTACAGAAGGAGCCAGATGACACGGTCATGACCTGGCCACACCTGCTGACGATCGAGTTCTTGTCGGCGGTGGCGATGAGCATCTTCTTGCTGCTGCTCGGCCTCTTCATTAACGCACCGCTCGAAGAGCTCGCCAACCCGAACGTCACGCCCGCCGTAGCGAAGGCGCCGTGGTACTTCTTGGGCCTGCAGGAGTTGCTCGCCTATTTCCACCCAACCGTTGCCGGTGCGCTGACGCCAGCTGCTGTGCTGGTTGGCTCGGCGCTCATTCCGTATCTTGATCGCCGCAACATCCACAGCACGAAGCCATCGGAGCGCAAGCTTGAGGTGACGCTCTTCTCCGTGCTCTGGGCTGTTGGCCTTGCGGTGACCTTCATCGGCATCTTCTTCCGCGGCCCTGGCTACGCCTTCATCTTGCCGTGGTCGACGGGCTTCTTCTTCAGCTTGTGATCGGAGGAGTGCGGTGAGCCATTACAGCGTTGAGCCGAGCGACACGCCGAAGGCCCTCACCGCGCAGACCATCAAGGCGCTGCGCCACGAAGAGGTGAAGGGGATCTCACGGCGACGACTGCTACGAACCTCGATCGGCGCAGGCTTCGGGCTCTGGCTGGTTCAGGTGACCGCCGGCACCCTTGGCTTCCTCTGGCCAAACCTTGAAGGAGGCTTCGGCGGCAAGATTCGCATCGGCACACTCAAGTCACTGATCGACGCCAACGCTGGGCTCCCCATTGCAGAGGGCTACCCCGCCTATGTGCAAGATGCGCGCGCCTTCATCATGTTGGTTGATCCGAACCGCCAAGAGTTCGTGGCCGGCGAAGATGCAACCGGCGATGGTGCCGCACTCAATGTGCGCGCCCTCTACCAGCGCTGCCCACATCTCGGCTGCAAGCCGAACCCCTGCATCAAGACCTATTGGCTCGAGTGCGCCTGCCACGGCAGCCGCTACGACCGACTCGGCACCAAGGCGGAGGGGCTCGGCCCTGCCGCACGCGGCATGGACCGCTTCGCTGCGGTGGTCGACAACGACGGCGTTCTGACCCTCGACACCGGCAAGATCAGCCTCGGCACGGTGCCGCTCGCGATCGGCGCACCAGGGATTGAGGCGCCACGCGCCGCCACGGGGTGCATCTAGATGAGCGACGAGAAGCAGCTCCCAGTACCGAGCGAGAAGGTGAGCACGCCAGTGCCGCGCCTCTCGAGCCCGAGCCAGATCCAAACGCGCGGCCTCACTGCAGAGCGCGCCGCAAAGATCGTCAACCAGAGCGGCTCATCGCGTATGGCGGCCCTTCTCGGCATCGCCATCGTCACCCTCTTCATCATCGTCTACGCCTTCTACGACCAGGGGCTCCCAGGCGTGACCGGCTCGTCGCGCCTCGACGCGGCAAAGCGTGAGCAGTACCTGGAGACGGTGAAGCGCGGCTACAACCTCTTTGAGGCGAACTGCGCCCGCTGCCACGGCGCACAGGGCCAGGGCGGCATCGGGCCAGTGCTCAACGACCAGGGGAAGTTGCTCGCCCACCTCACGCCGCAGTACCTGCTGAATGTGCTCACCGTTGGCGGGCGCTACATCTGCGGAGATGCAAATTCACTGATGGGCGTGTGGTCCGACACCAATGGTGGCCCGATGAACTACCGCGAGATTGAAGAGCTGATCGCCTGGGT
>JAEMRB010000142.1 GCA_016463555.1 Chloroflexota bacterium | reverse complement strand
TATTAGCGGTCGCGCGGCGAGAAGTTGATCGCGGTGATCTTGCCAGCTTCGACCTTGATCGTTGCGTCAATCTTGCTGCTCTTGGATCCGGGTCGCACGACCAAGATGTCGCACTCCACCTGATGGCCGGTGTCCTTGACTTCGCCTGGGATCATGCGCAGCCCCTTGTCGGCGCGCAGGAACCAGCCGCCAACGCGTTCGTGTCCCTTCAACAGTTGAACGCTGTCGGCGACGTGCACGCGCATCTCGATGCGCTCGTCCATGAGCTTGAGAGCGCCTACGCGGTCATCCGCGTTCAGCAGCTCAAAGAAGGCGTCGGTTGTCTCTTCTGCACCCATGTGCTGATGGTACCCTGCCGACGATGATTGATGCCCTCGACGCCGCCGGCCTCCTCGCCCGCTTCGCTGCACTGCACCCAGTTGCGGCCACGGGGATGGGGATCCATGACTACGACGGATCGTGGGGCGAGCATGGCCCCGCCGGTCGCGCGGCGCGGCTGGACTGGTGCGACCGCGAAGAGGGACGGCTGGTTGCCATCCCAGCGGCGAGCCTCAGCCCCGACGATCTCTGTGATCGCGACCTGGCTCTCGGCACGATTCGTGCGATCCGCTTCGAACTGCAGGAGGTGCAGCCTGAGGCGTGGGACGCCCTCCACACGGTGTCCGTCATTGGCGGCGGGCTCTTCCCCCTCATCGCACGCGGCTTCGGAACGGCAGAGCGTCGTGCCAGCGACCTTGCCAGCCGGCTCACGCAGGTTCCTGCCCTTCTCGATGCCGCCGTTGCTGACCTCACCGGCCTCCCTGAACTGCGGGTGCCCGCCGACGACGGCGCACCGCGACGCGCAGGAGATCTCCCGCCAACTGGCACGGTGATGCTCCCAGCGCGACCGGTCAGTCGCCTCCATACCGAAACGGCGATCGCACAAGCGCCTGGCATCGCCGAGCTCGCTGAGCTCGGGGTAACGACCTACGGTGAGGCGCTGCGCGGCCCAGCCGATGCGGCCATCGCCGCCACAGATCGGTTCATCGAGCGGCTGCAGCGCGAGGTTCTCCCGAAGAGTTCTGGCGAGGGGCGCTACGGCGCAGCACTCTACGACCGCGCCTTGCGCCACACCCTCTTCGGATCACACGACCGTGCCGCAATTGCGGCAAAGGGGGAGCAGGAGTTCGCCGCGGTGCGCGCGCGCATGATCTCAATCGCCCAGCGCATTGCACCGGAATGGCTCGGGGAGCGGGCAACCGCAGCGCTCAGTGGCGATCGCTCAACCCTCGTCGCTGAGGTGTTGCACGCGATTGGCGGCGATCATTGCGCCCCCGATGAGATGTTGGATCGATCGCGCGCCGAGACGGCGCGGTGCGAGGCGTTCATTCAGCGCACTGGGCTCGTTGACCTCCCGAAGGAGCCGCTCGAGATCATGTGGACGCCGCTCTTCTTGCGCGCCTATGCGGGAGCCTTCCTTGACGCACCAGGACCACTCGATCGTGGCGAGAAGAGTTTCTTCTACGTGACGCCAGCCCCCGATGATGCGACGCCCGAACAGGTCGAGTCAAAGATGCGCGAAGACAACAACCGCATGTTGGCGCTGCTCGCGATTCACGAAGCGATCCCAGGGCACTACCTGCAGCTCGCCGCCGCCAATCAGACGCCGCGCCTACTTCGTGCCGCCTTCGGCTCTGGTGTCTTCGCCGAAGGGTGGGCGGTCTACGTCACGCAGGTGATGCTCGACGAAGGATTTGGCGATGGCGACCTTGCGCTGGAGCTGGTGCACTGGAAGTTCTATCTCCGCTGCATTGCCAACGCGCTCCTCGATGCAGGCATTCACGCGGATGGCCGCGATGAGGCGTGGGCGCTGGACCTAATGGTTGGCCAGAGCTGGCAAGAGGAGGCGGAGGCGAAGGCGAAGTATCTGCGCGCGCGTCTCACCGCCACGCAGCTGCCGACCTACTTTGTCGGATCAATGGGGTGTTGGGAGGCTGAGGATCGCGCACGGCGTGCCGCTGGTGGGCCAGTTGCGCATGTTGACGGCGCGGATCTGCCAGGGAACCGAGTGGAGACGCC
>JAEMRB010000141.1 GCA_016463555.1 Chloroflexota bacterium | reverse complement strand
GTCGCCGCCCTTGAGGCGGGTGTGGCGGTGGCCATTGCAAACAAGGAGACGATCGTCGCGGGAGGTGATGTGGTGATGCACGCCGCTCGCACAGCCGCAGAGAGCAAGGGGAGTGACGTCCTGGAGCGTCTTCGCCCGGTCGACTCAGAACACTCGGCGCTCTGGCAGTGCCTCGTTGGCGAATCGCTCGATCGCGTTCGATCACTCTGGCTGACGGCGAGTGGCGGACCGTTTCGTGAATCAACCGCCGCCGAGATTGCCGCCGCAACTCCCACGACGGCGCTCAAGCACCCAACCTGGAGCATGGGGGCGAAGATCACCATCGACTCAGCGACCCTGGTGAACAAGGGCCTCGAGGCGATCGAGGCGCATCGGCTCTTCTCCGTGCCCATGGCGCAGATCAAGATCGTGGTGCACCCGCAGAGCGTCGTGCACGGTCTCGTGGAGTTCGTTGACGGATCAACGAAGGCCCAGATGGGGAGCCCGGATATGCGCGGACCGATCGGTTATGCCCTCGGCTATCCTATGCGTATGGCTTCGACAATCCCGAACGTTGACCTCGTATCGCACGGATCACTCACGTTCACCGCGCCCGACCTTGTGCGCTTCCCGGGCCTGGCGATTGCATTGGAGGCTGGTCGAGCCGGCGGTGCCGCTCCAGGCGCGCTGATCGCTGCCGACGGTGTCGCGGTTACACGCTTCCTGGCCGGCGAGTTCCCGCTGGGTGGCATCCCGCAGCTGCTCCGCGATGCGGTGGAGCGGTTTGGCGTTCGCTCAGCCCCAGCGAGCGTCTCTGAGGTGATCGCACTGCATGAAGAGGTGACGCTGTTCGCAGAGCGCTGGAGTGGGGCCGCCTGATGGAGATTCTGACCGGCATCGCCGGACCTGTGCTCGCATTCGTGCTCCTCGTGGTACCGCTCATCGTCGTGCATGAGCTGGGCCACCTCATCGTCGCGCGACTCCGCGGCATCGATGTACCAGAATTTGGCATCGGGTTCCCGCCACGCCTCTTCACGCTGCTACGCGGTCGGCGCACGGAGCTCACCATCAATGCTCTGCCGCTCGGTGGCTTTGTGCGCATGGCTGGCAGCGAAGAGGGTGATACCGACCCTGCAGGCTGGGAGCGAGCCACCCTGACCTCGAAGGTGTTGGTGATGGTCGCGGGCGTTGCAATGAATGTTGTGGTCGCCTTCCTGCTGATGTTGCTCCTCTCTGGGCCACTTGCCGAGCGTGCCAGCATCTTGCTCGCCGATGTGCAGCCAAACTCTCCAGCCGCCGCCGCCGGCCTGCTCCCAGGTGATCGCATCCTTGGCGTCGAAGGAGAAACCCTCGACCGATTCGATTCACCCCTACGGAGCCTCCCTGAGCGAGCAGGGGAAACCGTGCGCGTAACGGTGGAGACTCCTGGCCAAACGGCGCGCGAGGTTTCCATGACGTTGCGCACCGCTGCTGAGGCGGCGGGGCAGGGATACATGGGCGTCCAGATTGCATCCATTGATGGCGCAGGGCCGCTCTCTCGTCCGATCGTTGATGCGCTTGGACTTGCGGTCGCGCGCACCTGGGATGCCGGCACCTCGATCCTCGGCGCACTGGGTACCTTCATTACGTCACCATTCAGTCCATCTGACGGTAGCGGCGGCGTTGCCGGCCCAATTGGTATCGCAGTTGGTGTGTCAGCAGCCGCTGGTCAGCTCGGTATTGTGGGCCTCCTGCATATCGCTGCGCTGCTCTCAGCGAATCTCGCCGTGCTGAATCTACTGCCGATCCCGCCACTCGATGGTGGCCGCGTCGCTGCGCTTTTCCTACGGCGCCTGCTCGGTGAGGTGCGTGGTCGCCGCGTCGAACGCCAACTCGTCACTGGAGGTGCAGTACTCATGCTCGCCCTCTTCGCCTGGATCTCCCTCGGGGACATCCTCAATCTCTTCGGAGTAGATCGATGAGCCGCGAGCTGAACGTCGTCGCTCGCCCTGCAGCCGACAGTCCAGACCAACTTCGTCCAATTCGTCGCTCAACTCCGAGCGTCTCTGTTGGCGGTGTGCTGGTTGGCTCTGCCCACCCAATCGTTG
>JAEMRB010000140.1 GCA_016463555.1 Chloroflexota bacterium | reverse complement strand
CTCGTACGAGGGGTGGAGTGGCATCCTTGCCGCCGTTGCGCTCTCGTGTCTCGCGGGCGTCGGCTGCGGGGGCCATCCAGGCACGGCGGTCGATGATCGTTGCGCCGCGCGTTGGGCCGGTGGTGTTGACCTCAACAGCACGATCAAGCCACTCGGTCATGTAGGTAGGGTCGGCGACGATGCCCGCGGCGAGCGGGTCATGCAGCGGGCACTCGCGCGTGCCGAACGTTCGCTGATAGACATCGAGGTAGTGGCTCAACACCTTCAGCGCGTACTTTGAACGCACCGATCCGATCGCCTCAATGTCGGCAAGCTCTTTGGTGCGGAGTCGCGTGACCTGCGTCACATCAAGCCCCACCATCGTCACTGGCCACTCGGCACCGAAGACGAGATTCGCCGCTTCAGGATCGTGCCAAATGTTGGCCTCGGCAGTGGCAGAGGCGTTCCCCTCGTGGGCGATTGCGCCACCCATGACGACAACGGAGCGCACGCGCCCGGCAAGCTCTGGGTCGAGGCAGAGGGCGAGCCCGAGATTGGTCAGCGGGCCAACGGCGAGCAGATCGATCTCGCCGGGCATCTCGCGGGTGAGGCGCAAGATCTGTGAGACTGCATCTCCAGTGATTGGTCCGCGCTTCGGTTCGGGCTGGTTCGTATTGCCGAGACCATCTTCGCCATGCACCCACTCGGCGGTGGCGAGCGGCTGCGCCATCGGTCGGCGTGCACCAATGGCGACTGGCACGTCGTCGAGACCGCAGAGCTCAAGGAGGCGACGGGCGTTGGTGGCGGCAAGGTCAGAGGGGATGTTGCCGTGCACACTGCCGACAGCGAGAAGCTCAACGTCGCTGCGCCCAGCGAGGTGGAGCATGGCGATCGCGTCATCGATCCCCACGTCGGCGTCGAGCAAGATTTTTCGGCGTTCCATAAGGGGGGAGTGTACGGGTTCCCTCCCCCACCTGCGTGCCTGATGCGCGCCGAGCCCCTGCTACGATCGCCCAGAGTTAATCAGAGAAGGCGAGGGGATCCATGCCACACCTGGCACTCGTGGTGCACTCCTACGTAGATGAAGATCCGCGCGTTCGTCGTGCGGCCCGCGCCGCGGTCGCCGCCGGGTGGCACGTCAGCATCATCTCCCTGCAGCGCGAGGGCGATCCCGCACGAGGCGAGCTCGACGGCGCCCAGCTCTACCGCCAGCCCGTTCAGCGGCACCAAGGGGCGGGGATCAGCACCTACGTCGTTGAGTACGGTCGCTTCGCTGTGCTGGCCGCACGCGAACTGCTCCGTATTGACCGTGAACGCCCAATTGATGTGGTTCACGCGAATAGCGTTCCAGACTGGCTCGCATTTGCGGCAGTGCCACTGCGACGACGCCACCGCATCGGCCTGATCCTCGATCTACACGAAGCCTCGCCAGAACTCTTCCGCATGCGCTTCGCCCGATCATCGCGCTCGCTCATCACCCGTATCGCTGCGCGAGCGATGGTCTCGCTGGTCTCGTTTGCTGAACGTCGCTCTATCGCGATCGCCGACTGGGTCTTTGTCACCGCCCCTCGCCTGCGCGATCGTCTGGCCAAGATCGCCCCGCGACGCGTAGCTGCGGTGGAGGTGCTCCTCAATGTCCCTGAGACACAACGCTTTGCCGCCGCAGCAGCAGGTGATCGAACCTGGATGGCAGATGGAACGCTTCGCCTCGTCTATACCGGCGCACTCACGCCGATCTACGAGGTCGACACCATCATTCGCGCCGTCGCCCTCTTGCGCGCTGCGCCGGCACCGCTCCCAGTACACCTAGTCGTTGCGGGTCGCGGTGACCAGGAGCCCGCGCTCCGAGCGCTTACAACGGAGCTCGGTATTGCGAGCACGGTGGAGTTCCTGGGCCGTGTGCCATTTGAAGCAGTACCGGCACTCGTTCGTGGCGCCGATATTGCACTGGCACCAACGCGTCTCGACGAGTTCACCGACCTCTCCATTTCCAACAAGGTGTTCGAAGGGATGGCGAGTGGCCGTCTCGTACTAGGGACACGGCTCAAGACACTGGACGATCTTGTCCCTGAAGCGTCGGTCGCCCGCTACACAT
>JAEMRB010000139.1 GCA_016463555.1 Chloroflexota bacterium | reverse complement strand
CAAAATGAGCAAGGTACCTCTCGATCCAACACCAAAGTTCCAGGAGTACGCCACTCCAGGCGCACTCGTCTCAACCGAGTGGCTTGCCGCCAACCTGAACACTCCAGGGCTGGTTGTGGTGGAGTCAGACGAAGACACGCTCCTCTACGAGACTGGGCACATTCCGGGAAGCGTCAAGGTGGACTGGCATACCGACCTGAACGATCCCGTGTCTCGGGACTATGTCGGACCTGAAGACTTTGCGGCGCTGATGTCACGCAAGGGGATCGACCGCGACACCACAGTGGTCTTCTACGGCGACAAGTCAAACTGGTGGGCCGCCTACGCCCTCTGGGTCTTCCGCCTCTTCGGCCACACCGAGGTGCGCCTTCTTGATGGCGGTCGCCAGAAATGGGAGGCGGAGGGTCGCGAGATGACCAAAGTTGTGCCGACGCGCGCGGCCACAAGCTACCCGCTCTCTCCACGAAACGACAGTGATCTCCGTGCCTACCGCGAACAGGTGATCGAGCACGTCGGCGCCAAGGGCTGCATGGTGGACGTCCGTTCACCACAGGAGTTCAGTGGCGAGCTGACGCACATGCCGGACTACCCGCAAGAGGGGACGCTCCGTGGAGGCCACATCCCAGGAGCGAAGTCTGTTCCGTGGAAGCGAGCGGCCAATGACGACGGTACGTTCAAGGGAGTCGCCGACCTTCGCGCCATTTATGAGGGCGAGAAGGGCCTTGCGGCGGACGACGACGTGATCGCCTACTGCCGAATTGGTGAGCGGTCGAGCCACACCTGGTTCGTGCTCACCTACCTGCTCGGCTTCAAGAACGTTCGCAACTACGACGGGTCTTGGTCAGAGTGGGGCAACGCCGTTCGACTTCCGATCGCCGTCGGCGCCGAATAGGCGCCGCGCACACACATGTCGGACGCGGCCGCAGCACAGCTTCCACCCGGACTCGCTGCGGTCGCTGCCGACTTTGCCGACACGCCTCGTGAGATGCGCCTTGAGCTGCTGCTCGAGTATGCAGATCGCCTGAAGCCACTTCCAGAACCGTACGCGTCGCAAACCAACCTGATGGAGCGCGTTGAAGAGTGCCAGTCGCCACTCTTTGCGATCGCGGAGGTGGTCGGTGACAGCGTGCGGATCCATGCGACGGCACCGCAAGAGTCGCCAACTACCCGTGCGTTTGCATGCATCATGCAGCTCGGCCTCAGCGGCCTTACGCCAGAAGAGATCCTCGCCGTGCCGGCCGCTGCCCCACTCCAGCTGGGCCTGACGGAGTTAGTCTCGCCACTTCGCATGCGCGGCGCAACGGGGCTGCTCGCACGGATCCAGCGCCAGGTGCGCGCCGCAATCAGCGCCTGATCAGGAGATCTCGCTAGACCGCGTCGCGCGTGCGCTCGCTGTTCTTTGCGGCAATCTTTAGCAAGTCGCGAGTAAGTCTCTCCATCTCACTCGCGGGCAGCGCGCCGCCAAAGCGCTCGGCGACGGCGGCGAGGTGCGCGGGCGCAACGGCCTTGAACGTTCGCACGCCGAGCGGCGTAAGGGTCGCCCAATGCACCCGACCATCTTCAGTGCAGCGGCGTCGCGTGACCCAGCCATTAACGGCGAGGCGGTCAATACGTCGTGTGAGTCCGCTCTTTGAAATCAGCACGGCGTCTGCCAGTTCGCTCATACGGAGCCGGTAGTCCTCGGATCGGACGAGCTGCGCCAGCACATCGAAGTCGGCGAGGCTCATGCCTGAAGCATCCATAAGCTCTGTGGAGAGGGCACGCGTCACGCGGCCGTAGGCGATCAAGAGGGCAAACCAGGCGCGGGCGACCGTCGGATCAAGGAGTTTGGATGCGTCGGTACCAAGCACTGCAGAGAGTGCTTCAATCTCGGCGCTCACGGGTTTACCTATTGTTGCCATTGCTTGCAATAGTTGCACTTGCAATCATTTCAGTCAAGTAGTATATTTGCGTCTGCAACTACCTGAGCGTTCGCACAGGAGTCGATATGAAGGGGGTCCACGATGTCAGCAGCACGTTTTAAGCAGGTGGCCGACGCCGCCAAGATCGATCGCGCCGTAGCAGCGCTCAACAAGC
>JAEMRB010000044.1:6039-8187 GCA_016463555.1 Chloroflexota bacterium | reverse complement strand
GTGATGCGCGACATGATCGTGTCGGCCCATGGCTTGAGGCGCTTGTAGGTGCCGTCGCGCCAGTAGCGCTCACGTCGCTTGTCGGCGGGTCGACGATAGAAGGGGAGCTCGCTGGCGGGCACGATCACCAGCACGCCGTTGTACTGCTCCACCAGGGCACGGTGGGCGGGAACCTTTGCGTAGAGGAGCTCGTCGACCCAGCGTGGCTCGAAGCCGTCGATACGGGCGTGGCAGACGATCTCATGGCTGCGACCCGCGAGGTCAACCGGGTCGAACTGCAGGGATCCGAGTCGCTCAACGAGTGCAAGCACTGACCCTTTGCTGGCGGGGAGCTGGCGCGGCGGAAGGAGCATGTGGCGCTCGGCGAGGAAGCGGCGTGCCGCCGCCCTCGAGACGCGCAGTGGCGCGTCGCCCGCACTCATCTCAGTGTGACGCGCCCCCGCGTGCCAGCGCGCGATTCCGTGCCGTCACCATGATCGCCACCCCGGCAACAACCACGCCACCACCGGCAATCAGCTGTGCCGAAATCGGCTCACTGAGGATGAAGCTGCCGGCGAGTACGGCGACGACCGGATTCACGTAGGCGTAGGTCGAGACGAGACTGAACGGAGCAACGCGCAGCAACCAGGTGTAGACGTTGTAGGCGATCAGGCTCCCGACGACGATGAGATAGGCGAGGGCAAAGATCACGTCACTCCCCAGGGCGCCGAACTCCACCCTGTTCCACTCGCCTAGAAGCGTGGCCACGATCGCACCGCCAACGGAGCCGGCGAGCATCTGAATCGTCACGGCGACCCGCGAGTCTGCTGGCGTTGCGGCACCACGCTGACTCCAGATGGAGCCAGCACCCCAGCTGAGTGGGCTAAAGAGGATGCAGGCGAGGCCGAACGGATCGAGCCCAGCGTCACCGGCGTCAGGCGAGATAAGGATCACCACGCCGATGATGCCAACAGCGATCCCCAGGATGCTGAGCGGGGCGATGCGGTCCTTGTAGACGACGCGCCCGATCACGGCGACCCATATTGGCAGGAGGGCGATCAGGAGTGCGGTGATACCCGAAGGGATCGTCTGCTCGCCGAAGGAGGTCACGCCTAGCCCGCCAACGTTGAGGGCGATACCGACGATCACCTGGTCGCGGATCTGTGCGCGCGTCAGTGAGCGCAGCGCATCACGGGCGAAAACCGCCACGAGCGCCAGCATGGCGAGACCGGCGACGGCAAATCGAATGAACACCATGGCGAACGGCGGAATGGCTATGCCCTGGTCTGGGTCGACCACCACCCGAATGGCGAGGTAGGTGGTGCCCCACACGATATAGATGGTGAGCATCGCCAGGGCGATTGCCAGTGGAGTGGCGGCGGTGAGTCGAGGGGCCGCCTTTGAAACCGTTTTTGCCATAGTGCTGATGCTAGACGAGACGGATCAGGCCTGCCCCGCTGCGCTCGCGTATCCTTCCACGATGCGTTCAAGTCGTCTCCCATGGATTCTCATCGTCGGCATCTCGGCGATCGGCTATGGGTCGGGCTCACTCTTTGCGAAAGCGATCTACCCAACGGGCTTTGATTGGCTCGACCTGCTCGTGTGGCGTCACCTGCTCGCCGTGCTGATCCTTGGGGTCGTGGTGCTCGCGCTGCCGGCAGGACGCGCAGCGCTCCGTGGCCTTACACGCGATCGTGCGCTGCGCTCCTTTGCGATCGGGCTCTTCTTCACCGGCAACGCCGCCACTTACTTTGGGAGCCTCACCTACATTGATGCTTCGCTCGCAGGGCTCATGACCTACGCCTTTCCAGCGATCGTCGCCGTGCTCTCGATATTCTTTGCGCATGCACCATCTGGTCCGCGTCCCTGGATTGCCCTCGCCATCGCCACCACGGGCGTTGTCCTTGGCGTGGGTGGCATTCCAGAAGCGAAAGAGCCTGCGCTGATCGGCCTCGTGCTCGGGGTGGCCTCACCGATCATCTACAGCTGCTACATCATTCTGGCCGCCCGTCTCGCGGGCGAAACGAAGAGCGGCACCGGCGCCTCAGGTGGTGGCGGCACCTCACCGCTCGCCGCGATCCCGCTCAGCTTGCTCGGCACCGCGGTAGGCATGTTCGTGCTGCGCGCCGCACTCGGCCGCGAACTGCTGCCGCTGCCGATCCCCGACGC
>JAEMRB010000044.1:0-5939 GCA_016463555.1 Chloroflexota bacterium | reverse complement strand
CCAAAGAACTGGGCCTCTTCGATCGCCACCGCATCAGGGTTCAGGCGCGCGACCTCGTTGCGAATCGCCGCAGCATCTGGCGCCACCACGCTCGGGAAGCGGGTGCCGGTGCGGCTCACGACCTCTCCTGGGGCCAGGCGGGTGTCGCGGGCGGGGGTGATCAGGAGCACGCTCTGGCCGGCGATCTGCCGGCGCGTGAGAAGGCGAACAACCTCAGCCGTCTTGCCGCTGCTCATGCAGCCAGCAATGACGTGGAGCCAGGGTCGACGCGGAATAGGCATGGGCGAGATAGTAGCCGATCCCGTAACAATCGTCATTTGTGGACAACTCACCGCAGAATTAACAGAACGGTAACCAGTTGATTACGAAGCGTTGACGACGGGGGTAGAGGATTGCTACGCGCCGAGTAATCGGCGGGTGCGTGGCGCCCAGCCACATTGAGTAACCAAGGAGTTGAACGTGAAGCACAAGTCTCGCTTCAAGTTCGCCGTTACCGCAGCACTGACCCTCTCGGTCATGTTCAGCGGTGTCGCGAACGGCACAGCACCAACCATCGACGCCAACGCGGGTAACAACCCATCCGGCTCCGACACGGAAGGCAAGATCGAAGGATCTGGCGCTACCTTCCCATGGGAGCAGTACAAGAGCTGGTTCACCTCATTCACCGATGAGAATCCACTCTGCAACACGTCCAGCTCGGACACCTGCACCGGGTATGACTTCTTCCACGCCTCTGACGCCGACGGCCTTATCCTTGGCTACTCGGGCGGTGGCTCAGGCACCGGTGAGAGCAACTTCTACGGCGCAAATCGCATGACCGCAACGCAGATGTTCTCGGGCACCGACGGCGTCCTCACGACGGCAACGAGGACCGCGATCGAGGCCGTAACGAACATTGGCACTGACTACACGGTGATCCCAGCAGCTGCAGGGCCAATTGCCGTGGTCTACAACCTCCCAGGTCTCAAGCAGAAGATCTCGGCAACCTCGACCACGACGACCGCCGCCACGCTTCGGCTGAACGGCGAAACGATCTGCGGAATCTATTCCGGCCAGATCAAGAAGTGGAACAACGCCGCAATCAAGGCGCTGAACCCACTTGTTACGAACCTGCCATCGAGCGATATCAAGGTTGTCGGCCGCAGCGATAGCTCAGGCACAACCTTCATCTTCACCTCGTACCTTGGTAAGTCTGCAACCGCAGCACAGAACCAGTGCGGAATGCACAGCGCATTCACGTCGAACACCGAAGCAAACTTCAATGATGCTCCAGCGTCGGCAACCGACTTTGTTCCAACGAAGGTGCAGCCAGGGACGTACTTCGCCGCAATGCGAACTGCCCTTGGCGCGACAGCGATTGTCGGCAAGAGTGGCAACGGCGGCATCGCTCCGTACGTGAAGAGCACGGCGAACTCAATCTCCTACGTTGAGAGCTCGTACGCTACTAAGTATGTGTTGTCGTCAGCCGCAATTGAGACAAAGAGCAAGTTCACGAGCGGCACGAACAAGAACAAGTTCAATTACCTGAAGCCAACCTCCGCAGGTGCGGTGGCGGCACTGACTGCGGCCGCAGCCGTAGCCGGTCAGGATCCAATCAATCCAACCGTTAGCTACATTCAGCCAGTCTTCGCAACGGGGACCTCGTCGTACCCAATCGTTGGGTACTCGTGGCTGATGCTTTACACCAACTTCGTCCCTGCGACGAGCACAGGTGTTGGCAAGGGTCAGGTACAGGGCCTCGTGGCCTTCTTGAACTGGGCTCTGACCTCGGGTCAGACCTCGACGTACCTTGCACCAGGATTCATTTCACTGCCAAGCTCCGTGAAGACCACGGCGATTGCGCAGCTGAAGACCATCAAGTGGGACGGGACCGCCGTCTGGCCATAAGTTCGAACAAGCCTGCGTAGAGCGGGCGTCTGGAGGGGTGGGCGATCGTCGCCCGCCCCTCCAGTTATCTACTGAACAAATCCGTTATCTTCGATACGGATAGGCCTGAGAAGGGAGTTGGCATGGCGGGAATGGAGTTGCGACGAGCGGGAGGGATGTCTGCTGACACCCTCTTCCGTCGAATTACCGGCACTGGCGTTCTGATTCTCTTTGTCGTCCTTACTGGTCTTGTCGTCGCGTTTGTCGGTTACAGCAACCCACTCTGGACCATTCAGAGCCCCATCGATTTCTTGACCAGCTCAACCTGGTCCACGGGCACAATCGATGAGAGCGGTCAGATCGTAGACGCGCTCTATGGCGCATCCGGCGCGCTCTTTGGAACTGTCGCCACGAGTCTCATTGCGGTGCTTTTTGCGGCGCCGATTGGCATCCTCGCCGCGATCTTCCTCGTAGAATTTGCCCCACCTCGACTCGCTGCGCCGCTCACATTCATCGTGGAGCTGATCGCCGCCATCCCATCGGTGGTCTTCGGGCTCTGGGCGGCAGGCGACCTTTCAAATCGCCTCAGAGACACCATTGAATGGTGGATCGCATCCTCTTTCGGTCGATTTCTCCCCTTCCTCTCAGAAGATCCAGAATCGCCTGCCGCAGATAGCGTCTTTCGCGCCGGCTTTCTCTTGGCGATCATGATCCTCCCGATGGTGGTGGCCGTCAGCAGAGAATTCATTCGCTCCGTACCGATCTCTCTCCGTGAGGGGTACATCGGCATGGGTGCGACCAAGTGGGAAGTCATCCGCGATGTGATCCTCCCAACGGCAAGGATCGGCCTCATTGGCGGCGTGCTGCTCGCCCTCGGCCGCGCGATTGGCGAAACGATCGCCGTCACCATGGTGATCGGCAACGCGGAAGGCGTCCCATCGTCGCTCTTCCAGCCCGGCCAAACGGTTGCCAGCAAGATCGCCTCCAATATTGGAGAGGCATCGGGCGAGATCGCGATTGGCGCCATGGCCGCCCTCGGCCTCTCACTCTTCCTTCTCACGACAGTGATTAGCCTTGTGGTGCGCGTGCTGGTGCGTCGGTTCGCCGTGACCGGAGGGCGAGCATGAGCACTCCTGTCGCATCCATTGCGAAGCTCCTGACCCAGCCAACGTCTGGCGAACGTGCGCGACAGCGTATCAACGGGGGGATGCGCGTAATTGTGGGTGTCTCCGCCTTCTTGGCCATCCTCCCCCTCATCGCGCTCATCCTCTTTGTCATCTTGAAAGCGGCGCCGTACCTCGTGCCAACGTTCTTCTTCAATAATCCGCTCGACAAAGAGCCTGGTGTGCTCAACGCAATTGTTGGTTCACTGCAGCTGAGTGGGCTGACCGTGCTCATTAGTGGGCCAATTGGCATCGCGGGCGGGGTGTATCTCTCCGAGTTTGCCTCACCCCGAGTTGTTGCCACCGGCGAGACCGTGATCGACGTGATGCTCGGAGTTCCAAGCATCGTTGCGGGTGTATTCGCCTATTTGATTTTGGTGCCGGTGCTGGGCTTCTCAGGGTGGGCGGCCGTTGCTGCACTCTCCATTCTCACGCTGCCGATCATGATGCGCTCCACCCAGGAGGTGCTGCGCCTGGTGCCGCAGGCAATTCGTGAAGCCTCGCTGGCGCTTGGTGTGCCAGTGTGGAAGACGGCCCTCTTCGTTAGCGTGCGTACGGCCCTGCCTGGTATTCTCACTGGTGTGATCTTGGCGTTCAGTCGCGCCCTTGGCGAAACGGCGCCACTACTCATGACAGCTCGTGGCACGAACGCCGAGAACTGGCTCGACTTCAGCACCACCATGAATGCCATGCCGATCGTGATCTACCAGTACTCCAATGCCGCAGGCGACCTTCTGATTGGGCAGGCATGGGCAACGGCGCTGATCTTGATGGTCATCGCACTCACAATCAACGTGCTCGTTCGTGGCCGAACAGTCAACAGCAGAACAGCGTAAGGAGGAGACAGAATGGCAACAGAGAAGCGCAAGACTGAGAACTCAGCGACAGGTGCTAAGGACGAACTCGCCCAGGCTGCGGCTCGCCCAGCAGCGCAAGCTGCGCAGCGCGCTTCGGCTAGCGAGAGCGATAGTGGTCGCCTTACGCTGGACAACGTCTCGGCGCGCTACGGTGCATTCCGAGCCGTCAAGGATGTCACGCTGGCGGTGCGACCGAAGAGTGTGACTGCGCTCATCGGCCCATCCGGCTGCGGCAAGTCCACGCTGATCCGTACGATCAACCGCATGCATGAGACGCTCCCAGGGGCAACAGTCTCTGGCTCCATCTCACTCGACGGTGTTGATCTGTATAGCTCTGACGTGGATCCAGTGCGCGCACGCCGCGTCGTCGGCATGGTCTTCCAGAAGCCGAACCCGTTCCCAACGATGTCCATCAGCGAGAACGTCTCGAGCGGCCTCCGCCTGACGGGCGGAACGTCAAAGAGCGAAATTGCAGGGATCGTCGAAGACTCCCTCCGACGCGCTGCGCTCTGGGACGAGGTCAAGGACAAGCTCAACCAGCCGGGCACGTCGCTCTCGGGTGGGCAGCAGCAGCGACTCTGCATCGCCCGAACGATTGCCGTGAAGCCGCGCGTGGTGTTGATGGATGAGCCGTGCTCAGCCCTCGACCCAGTAGCGACCCTCAAGATCGAGGAGCTCATTCGAGATCTGGCTGCGGAGTACACGATTGTGATCGTGACCCACAACATGCAGCAGGCTTCGCGTGTCTCCGACGAGACGGCCTTCTTCTCAATGGATGACGATCGTGCCGGCTACTTGGTGGAGACGGGCCCAACGGCCGAGATGTTCACCAATCCGAAGCAGGCGCTGACCGAAGGGTACATTCAGGGACGATTCGGGTGACCAAGCGGCGCAGCCTCGCCTCAATCCTCTCTATCGCGCTGATCGTCGTCGCCTGCCGACCGCCTGTAGGCGGGAGCGTTGAGCCGACCGCGTCGTCAATCGGTGGTGAACTGCGTCCCTCCAAAGAGATCTCGGTGACGGTGCACCTTCCAGGCGCCCCAGATGTGCTGACCGCCCCGCTGGCATATGCCGCAGCATCCGAAGCGGTTGCCGCAGCCGGAATTACGCTCAACCAGATCGCCCCAACCGCGGGGGAGGCCCCCTTCCCACTCATCGCATCAGAATCACGACTCCAGCTCTACATCGCAACGCCCGACGCCGTGCTCGCATCTGCAACTGCGCGCGAGTCACTGGTCATGATTGCGAACCTTCAGCAGACGACCTCAATGGTGCTCGTCACCCCCGTCGCAGGGGCGGCCACCGCGGCGGACCTAAGCGGAACGACGATCCTGGTACAGGGGATGATTGGCGACGAAGCCCCCCTCTTGGCCTTGCTCGCGCGTGAAGGTGCGGAGAACGTGACCGCTGAATTCCCAGCAGATTCCTCTATCCCCCTCGACCTCACCCCGCTCTTTGATGGCACCTATGCTGCAGCCTTCCTGACGCGGTACGACGGTCTCGCACGCGCGCAAGAGTTCATCTCCCTTGAGTCTGGGCTCCCTACTGGGCCCGATGGCATCAACGTGATTGACCTTGGCGAAACGTCGGGCATTCATGGGCTGGGGATCTGGATGGACCAGACAGCCCTGGCAGTAGAGGATCTCAACATCGCCGCCGCGCTGATCCTGATTGGGCTGACAGACGGGCTCGCCTTCTGCCGAGACCAACCAAGTGATTGCGCGGCAGTCTTTGAGCAGGGTGGTGAGACGGATCGATTCGGCGACAGCCTCGCCTGGTCGGTCGATCAGTTCAATGCCTCGATTTGGCCGGCTCCCAATGGAGTCCTAGACGTTTCTCGTGTGGCAATTAGTGGCGTTACTGTGAACAAGACGATTTTGGAACGGGCCATCGCAAATCTCCCGACGTCGATCGATCGGATTGGCGAAGGTTGGACTCCCAGCGGCATCGAGCTGCCGCTTCAGTAAACGCCCGGCGATACCCCGCTAGTACGTCGCACACCATAGGATCTGCCTCCGCCCAATAACCCGCTCGTAGGAGTCGGTATGCAAAC
>JAEMRB010000138.1 GCA_016463555.1 Chloroflexota bacterium | reverse complement strand
CCGAGATGCGCGCGAGTCGGTACCCCGCCTCAAGGATCGCAATATCGGGCGCTTCGGGATCAACGACGCAGTAGACGCCGTGTCGACTGATGGTGAATGGCGCCGCACCCGCCGGGGCCGCCGCCTCGCTAAAGACCATCAGGGCGATCTCGGCCTTGCGATTCTCACGCGCCTCGGCGAGCTCCTTCTCAATCGCCGGTCCGCTCATTGCCTTGTCTTTCACCTCAACGACGATGCGCAACACCGCGGCGGAGGCGTCGCGGCCGTTGATGGTGATCACCGCGTCGCCCTTCTTAGAGTCGGGGACGGCGCCGGTGACGCCGCCCGTCCCTTCGATCTCATCATTCGTGGCGCGGAGCAGTTCGGTGTATTCGGCGATGACGCGCGACTCAAAGTCGGCGCCCTTCGCCGTCCCCTTCTTGCGCTCGCCCTTCGCCGCCTTCTGCGACGCGTCGAGCTCAACGATCTTCAGCAGCACATCGTCGAAGCGCTTGGCGATCTCGGCGCGGAAGCCGCTCAGTGGCGACGCCTCGCGTGTTGGGTCAAGCAGGTGGGCGAGTTTGCTGGCGTCGCCATCGAAGTAGGTGCCGAGAATGGTGTTGAGCTTGCCGAGTGCGGAGTCACGGCGGTTCTCGTCGAAGAGATCCTTTGTGAAGAGGGCGAGCTCACCCTTATCGCCGAGGAAGCGCTCCAGGGTCGCGGGGAGGGCGCCACCCTCGTTGGCGAAGGTCTTGCGCAGGATCTCTTCGACCTCGGCGGTCGCCTTCTTGTTCGACTCGCCGGCGTCGCTGAGCAGCTTGTCGAATGCACGACGCACGTGATCCACATCAATGGAGCCGCTGGCGCTCTGCAGCGCCATCAGGCCGACGCGCATGGCGCGTTCAACCGTCTCGGCGCGGTCCTCTGGGGTGCGGCTCTCGAGGAAGCCGGCGAGGGCGCGGTCGATCACCTCAAGAGAGGCGATGCGAATGCGGTCGCCGACGATCTCAACCTGTGTCGGCTTGTTCGCCGAACTGATCGGCACGATCTCGGGAACTCGCTCGCCGCTCATCTAACGGAGTGCAATCTGGCCGCAGCCATCACAGAGGGCCACGATCGCGTGCTTCTCGCGGGCGTAGCCGGCGGTGTGGAGCACTCCAGGGCAGCCGACCGTGCGGCAGCGCCAAGCCCACGCCTCATCGCCATCGGCGCCGTCATACGGGAGCGCCTCGGCGCTGAGCTTCTCGGCGAGCCCTTCGCGAGCGCCCAGCGTTGCCGCGATCGCGGCGGCACGCTCTGCTTCGCTCTCACGCTTATAGGGATACGACTGGGCGACGTTCGTTGGCATGGGCTGAGTATACCGACCACCGAAGACGGGAACCCGTATGCTTCACCGGTGACTGGATCAATGAAGGCCCTGCTCCTCGGCACCCTAACGTTGCGAACCGCAACGGGGACCACGGGCGCGCTGCTGATCGTCTGGAACAAGTACCTCAACTCCACCGGGTCGGTCACGATCACCCCGGTTGATCTTGCAACGATCACGCTCGCCTTCTATGTGACGGAGCTGATCGGCTCGCCGATCTTCGGCATCATCGCCGACCGGATCGGACGAAAGCCGGTCATGTTGCTCGGGCCACTCTTCGGCCTCGCAGCGGTGATCATGACGCCGTTCTCCATGACGATCCCGCTCCTTATTGGTACGCGCCTTCTAGAAGGGGCATCAACGGCGGCCAGCGTCCCCTCGATCCTTTCGTACGTCGCGGCGAAGACGAGTCACGACGCCGCGCTGCGGGGCCGCGTCGTCACCCTCTTTGAAGTGGCGACTCTCGGCGGACTCCTCGTTGCGGGAACGGCCCTGGCTGGCCCGCTCTGGGCGATCTTCGGGCCGGCAGCCTTCGCCGTAAATGGTGTGATCTACGTGCTCGCCCTCCTCTTCTTCGCCTACGGCGTGAAAGATGAACATGCCGCACCGCCGCCACAGACTGAGAACCGCCTCCGCAAGTACGTCAAGCTGTTCAGCCAGCGAGGGATCCTGCTCTTCGTACCAACATGGGTCTCGATCAACGCCATCATCGGCGTCTGGGTGCCACAAGGGCTCA
>JAEMRB010000043.1 GCA_016463555.1 Chloroflexota bacterium | reverse complement strand
GAGAAGTTCTCGCGTGGACATGATCGGCTGATCTACGTGTGGGGTCAGGATCATCACGGCACCGTTGCGCGACTGCGTAATGCCGGCGAGGCGCTCGGCTTCAACAAAGAGTCTGTTGAGATGCTCCTTGTGGCCTGGGTGCGATTCGTTCGTGACGGCGTAGAGATGAGCATGTCGAAGCGCGCTGGAACATTCATTACGCTTGATGAGCTTCTCGAAGAGATCGGGGTTGATGCCGCCCGTTGGTACTTTGCATCGCGGAGCGCAACAACGGCAATCGATTTTGATATTGAGGCGGCGAAGGCGAAGAGCAGCGATAACCCTGTCTATTACGCACAGTACGCACATGCACGGATGTGCTCCATTCTGCGCAAGGCGTCCGCTGAATCGCTCGCTCCTGCGCATGCAATTGGCAGCCTGCTCGACGACCACACCTCACCAGAGGCAAAACTGGCGCGCGCGATCGTGCGCCTCCCTGAGGTGGTTGAAGATTCCGCCACGCACCATGAGACGCAAGGGGTGACGACCTATGCAACGGAGCTTGCGACCGCCTTCTCTGCCTTCTACCGCGATGCGAAGGTGGTCGACACGGCGGCGCCGGAGCGCTCGGCTGGCCGACTGCGCCTCGTAGCAGCGGCGGCGGCGAGCCTCTCGGCCTCGCTCCGCCTCCTTGGCATCTCCACCCCCGAGGAGATGTAGCCGAACGCTGCGGAGCGAGCGCCCCCGTGAGGGATTCATTGCGAACTCTTTACCCGATCCCACCTTGCAGATTCACCTAGCGGGCGGATGATGGGTTTCGGCTCACTGGACCTCCCTCCCGTGATCCGACCTCCACGCCAGGAGGGCCGACGGGCATCGACCCTCCTGGCATACCTCCCCCTCCAACCCTCACGATGCGACGGCGTGCCGCGGCGCGTGGGAGAATAGGGGCATGGAACTCACCTATTACGGTCGCACCTGTGTCCGCATCCGCAGCCGTGAAGCGACCATCGCCTACGACCCGTACACCTCAATCGTGGGGCCAACCGGGCGCGGCATGAGCGCCGACATCGTCACGCTGAGCCACCCCGACGACGCCCCGCTCTCGCGCGTGAAGGGCCGCCTCGCCCCGCGCGACAACCGCACCCCGATCGCCACGAGCCTCGACAGCGCCGTGATCCTTGAGGGGCCAGGCGAGTACGAGGTGAAGTCGGTGCTCATCACTGGCATCCGCAGCTACCGCGACGAGCATCGCGGCCCAGCGGCACGCCATAACACCGTCTTCTCCGCCGAACTTGACGGCATGCACGTCGTGCACCTCGGTGATTACGCCGACGGGCTCACCGCCGAGCAGATCGGCGAACTCCCAGGTTGCGACATTGTTCTCGTCCCTGTGGGTGGCGAGCTCTCCCCGCAAGCCGCATCGCGCCTCATCAGCCAGATGGAGCCGAAGATCGTGATCCCAATGTCAATGGTCGATGACGCGGGCAAGGCCGCCGCGGCGATCAAGGCGTTCTGCAAGGAGCAGGGCCTCGCAACGCCGCCACCTGCGCAGCAGAAGCTCGCCATCACCATCTCGGCGCTCCCAGAAGAGACGACCACCGTCATCATCGAGGCACGTGTTGAAGGGCTTGGCGGCACTGAGGCAGCGGCCAGTGGAACGCTCGGTCTCGGCTGATCCCCGCGACAGACTGTTGGCACAGCCAACTGCTCTACTCCCTCTATGAGTGACCTTCGCTGCATCACCTGCCAGCGCGACATTGGCCCCGACGAGCTGGTGTACGAAATTCGAACCTCCCTTGATCCCCAACCGCCCAACGGCGTAGCCTGCTCTGAGCAGTGCCAGCAGCAGAAAGAGAACGAGAGTAAGCAGCGGGCAATGCTCTTTTATCAAGTGATGGGGAATCCGTTTGGAGGTGACAAGAATGAGTGATGGAGATTTCGGTGGCGATGGTGGCGGCGGAGACGATGGCGGTAACGATGGCGGTGCGTTCGACCTGAACAACAACGGCTCGTCGCTTGATGAATTTGTTCTTCTCGCCGTACTTACCGAAAACGGACGATCAAAGCGATCATCAGGTGGCGGGCCGGCAAAGAAGTCTGGCTGTCTGCTTCCAGCTGTAGCGATCGCGCTCTTCGCTCTTGCGCTTCTAGCGATCTAGAACGACGCGCTCCCAGCCACCGCTGATCTGCAGCGCTGCTGGGTTGCCACCTGCATGCAGCGCACGTTCAGGGAGTAGCCCGACAACCTCTGTCTTACCAATCTGAACGCCGCGACTACTCGCTGCCGTGCGAATGCGCTCACGAATCGCATGCAACGTATCGCCGCGATCGGTGGCCTCTAGAAGGTCGTGGAGGTTCATCGACACCTGCGCGATGCCTTTGCTTGCAAGTGGGAAGCCGAGCGCCTGCAGCCCGCGCACGCCACCGGGGGTTGTGCCACGAATCTCTCGCGCGATCTCTTTGGTAATTGTTAGCAACGTGTCGGCGTCGGCGCCAGCGAGCGCAATGTTCCACGCGGCCATCAGCGTGCGCGCGCCAACGGCCGTTGCGCCTGCGGTTGGGTGTGGCTCGAGTGGGCCGAAGTCGGGGGCGCCACCCTCCGCCGCTTGGTGCGCTGCGAGCTGCTCGAATCCGCCACGCCGCAACGTTGGGAGAGAGCGCCGCTCGTCGTTGCGCGCTGCAGCGCCGTAGAGGTGCACTGGAATGTTTAGCGTGTTCGCGAGCGCGGCGCCAGCCACGCGGGCGATCTCGGCGGCCTGCTCGAGTGTTGCCTCTGGCGAGATCGGTACAACCGGCACCACGTCGAGCGCACCGATGCGTGGGTGCACACCTCGACCCTCTCCTGATTTTGCTGGGCTCGAGAGATCAATAGATGCGACGGCGATGCGTGCAAGGGCGAGCGTTGCCGCGACCAGTTCAACGCCACTGGCCCCGATATACGTGAAGACGCTCCGATCGTGATCGGCATCGGTATGCACGTCGCGGAGCGTTACGCCGGAAACCGCACGGATTGCCGCGGCTGCCTGCTGCAAGATTTCAGGGTCGCGACCCTCGCTGATGTTCGCGACGATTTCGAAGTTCGCGGTTGGCGCTGTCATTAGTCGAGCGTACGGCGCATCACTGGCCAGCGCCCATCGGGGCCCGTCGCTGCAACAGTGAAGCCGAGCCGCTCCCAGAAGCGCTGCGTGGCGGCAGAAGTGTGCTCTGGGTCAGCCACATCCTCTGGCTCTTCTGGGTAGGCCTCAGCGGCGGCGAAACCGGCGGTGCCGAGTCGAGCGA
The DNA here is from genome assembly GCA_016463555.1 of Chloroflexota bacterium. Taxonomy (GTDB): domain Bacteria; phylum Chloroflexota; class Limnocylindria; order Limnocylindrales; family Limnocylindraceae; genus Limnocylindrus. Next base: position 5,030 of record JAEMRB010000043.1, on the reverse strand, counting down.
GCACACCGGCGACCAGCGCGCTGCCGAGCGCACTGCCGCGTGCCGCGGGAACCACAGAGATGCAGGTGATGATCGCGGGCGGCGGGCTGTCGGGAAGGTCGGGGTAGCGATCACGCAAGCGTTGCGCGCGCGGGAAGGCCGAAAGAGGTCCCGCTTGGCAGTAGGCAACTGGCTCACCTTTCGCGAGAAGAATCCAACCCATCGGCCCACTTACTGGGAGTTGTCGCGTCAGTAGGCGCAACTTCGGTGGCTGCCCTGGCGCGGCGGCGGCATCGCGTAGCGCCTCTTCGCGCGTTGGCGGCTCTGGCGCAAATGGATTAAATGCTGACACCTGCTCGACATCGGCGCCAAGAAATGCGGCGAGGGCGCTCTTCCCTCCTGCCGGCGTGCTGGCGCGCGCCGCCGGGTTAGGTGTGGCGCCGCCGCTGGCCGCCGCCTTACTGCCACGATCCGCGTCCTCCCACCAGGTGCAGGTGGCATGGTCAGCGCTCGCGCTGGCGCACGGCGGCACGAGCAGCAACTCATCGGCGCTCTCCACGCCGACCAGCTCGAACCCGTCTCCGATGTTGATTCTCATCGTCTGGGATACTACGACGCATGAGCGATCATGCGACTCCTGGGCACGGTTCACACGGCGAGGCCGAAGACGCCCCCCTGGGCGCCATCAACCTTGCTGCATGGGGAGCCGGTGCCCTCGGTGTCGCAATTGGCCTGCTGACGGCGGCCGTGATCGCGATCGCCGCAGGCAGTATTTAGGGGGTGAGAAACATGAAGACTCGACTTGCACTGGTGCTCTCCGCGCTCACGCTCGTCGCTGCATGCACCGCTGGTGCTGCAGATCACAACGAGAGCGACGTTATGTTTGCCCAGATGATGATCCCGCACCATCAGCAGGCAGTGGAACTCGCAGATCTGGCGCTGAGTTCAACTTCCTCTGCTCGCCCCGAGATTATTCAACTCGCACAGAAGATTCAAGGAGGGCAAGAGCCGGAGATTGAACAGATGACGGCGCTGCTCACGAAGTGGAACCAGCCGCTAGATGGCCATGCCGCAATGGGGCATGGGTCGGAGATGGAGGGGATGCTCAGCGAGCAGGAGCTCATTGATCTTGCCTCCCTAACAGGGTCAGCCTTTGATAGCGCGTGGATCGCCGCGATGACGTTCCATCATCAAGGTGCAATCGCCATGGCGGTTACTGCCGGTGAGGACGGCGTCAGCACCGAGATCAAAGAGCTCGCCGCTGCAATCATTACTGCCCAGCAGGGTGAAATCGAAACCATGCAGATGCTCTCTATCGCGCCGTAGGGCTGCGCCTAGTTGACGCTTTGCGCCTCTGTTAGCGACGACGTACCGTTCGCTTCGCTACCACCCCAACACCCATCAGTCGGCGCAACAGCGCGAAGAGTGGCGTGATCGTTCGGCCCAGTAGGCCACCGGCGAGTGCGCCAACCAGTGCGATCGGCAAGACCACGATGACTAGGTTGATCGCCGCAATGATGACCGTTCGGCCAACAGCGATTAGGTTTGCAACCGCGCGTGCAACCTCTTTACCGAGATCGAATCCGTTTGTTGCGTTGCCGATCGAGGAGCCGATCGGGCTGATCGTCACCGAGACCGTGGTCATGGCGACCTGATCGGCGAGGGATGCGCGCTGCGCGTCGTACGACTCAATGTCGCTGCGCACTGATGTGAGCTGCGTCTGCACCGCGAGGACATCCGAAACGGTCGTCGCTCGCGACATAAGTTCAAGGAGCGCCGTCTCCGAAGCGCGCAGGTTACGCAGTCGCGCCTCGAGGTCAACGAGCTGCATCGTCACCTCGTACGTGCTGATCTGCTCCGAAAGAACGGTGCCTTCCGCTCGCAGCGCAAGTACCGCTGCGTCAAATGAGGCCGCAGGGACGCGGAAGGTCACGGTGAGGTACGGGGTCGACGTATCGGTATAGCGATAGCTGCCAGATACATATCCGCCTTGGCTCTTCACCACACTCGTGAGCTTGGTAAGGCTGGTATCGACATTCTCGACCTCGAGGCTAAAGGTGCCGGTGCGAATCACATCGATGCGGTCGCCGGTGATTGCGCTGTCACCTGGGACTGCGGTCGGAACACCACCCGTGTCCCCCTTTTCAATGGGGGCAGATGCGCCGCCACTTGCACCAAAAAAGAGGGCCCCAAACCCGCCACTGGCGCTAAGGGCGAGCACGAGTGCAGCCACCACGCCAATCTTTGCGGGAGAACTAAACGTGGGGAGGGTGAGTGGTCCGATCTTCATGGGGTGCACCTCAACTTGGGCGTTCACAGGGGGACGCCTCACCCCCCTAACGCTGGCTAATGGCGTGGGGTTCCTGGGCGGCTAGAAGAGGCCGACGATCTCCCCGCCGTGTTCGAGGTCCAAGTCGATGCGCTCACCGCCAGGCGACTTGTTGAGGCCTGGCATCAGGCGCATATCGCCGCACACGGCGGTGATGAAGCCGGCACCTGCGGCCAGGGTGACCGCCTTCACGGGGACCCGGAAACCTGTTGGGCGCCCGAGCTTGCTCGCATCATGGGAGAGCGAGTACTGCGTCTTCGCCATGCAGATCGGTAGGTGCCCGTAGCCGAGCTCTTCCAGGCGCGCGAGTCGCTTCGCCGCAGCAGGTGCAATGTCGACGCCATCTGCGCCGTAAATGCGCTTGGCGATCGTCTCAATCTTCTGCGCGAGTGGCATGTCGTCGGGATAGATCGGCGCAAACTTCGCCTCGCCTGAGCTCGCGGCGGCCCACACCGCTTCAGCTAGCGTGGCTGCACCAGCGCCGCCATCGGTGAAGTGCGTGGTGACCACCGCAGCCCGAGCCCCTGCGGCAAGCGCGACGCTGCAAATCGCCTCATGTTCGGCGGCGGTGTCCGTTGGGAAGGCGTTCACGGCCACCACTACCGGGATGCCGAAGACGCGCACGTTTTCGATCTGCTTCACCAAGTTCTGTGCGCCAGCGGTGACCGCCGCGACGTTCTCGGCGCTGAGCGCTGGATCGAGTGGCTTACCGGCAACAATCTTGCCGACGCCGCCGTGCATCTTGAGCGCGCGAACGGTTGCCACAATCACCGCCGCATCTGGGGCGAGGCCAGAGGCTCGGCACTTAATATTGAAGAACTTCTCAGCACCCATGTCTGCGCCGAAGCCCGCCTCGGTCACAACGATCTCGTTTGTTGCGAGTGCGGCACGATCGGCGATGATGGAGTTGTTGCCGTGGGCAATATTTGCGAATGGACCAGCGTGCACAAACGCAGGGCCGCCTTCAAGTGTTTGCAGCAGGTTCGGCTTGATTGCATCACGCAAGAGTGCCGCCATTGAACCAGCCACTTTCAGATCTTCTGTGGTGACAGGTTTGCCATCGACGGTTTCGGCGACCACAATGCGGCCGAGCCGAGCGCGAAGGTCGGTAAGATCTGATGCGAGTGCGAGCACCGCCATCACCTCACTTGCAACCGTGATGACGGTTTCAGATTCACGTACGACGCCGTTCTCGCGACCGCCGAGACCGATGATTGTCTTGCGGATGGCGCGATCGCTGATGTCAACGACGCGCGGCCAGGTGATGCTGCGCAGGTCAATGTTGAGCGCGTTGCCGTGATGCAGGTGGTTGTCGAGGAATGCCGCGGCAAGATTGTGCGCGGCGCCAATGGCGTGCACGTCACCGGTGAGGTGCAGGTTGAACTCTTCCATGGGGATGACTTGGCTGTAGCCGCCACCTGCGGCGCCGCCCTTGATGCCGAAGACTGGTCCGAGGCTCGGCTGTCGAATGGCAACGGCGGCGCGGTGGCCAATCTTGTTGAGCCCCTGGGCGAGCCCAACGGTGGTGGTGGTCTTCCCTTCGCCGAGTGGTGTTGGGCTGATCGCGGTGACCACAACGTACTTGCCGCGTGCGCCGCTCCTCTCTAGACGCTCGATCCCTTCAATGGAGAGCTTCGCCTTGGTGCGGCCGTACGGCTCGACCTCATCATCATGAAACCCGAGCGCCGCCGCCACCTCGCCAATCGGCTTCGGCGTAACGCCACGTGCAATCTCAAGATCTGAAGGGAACCCCATGCCGTGAGTTTACGCTCGCCCGCGCACGAGGCGCTCGGCGGCCTGCGCTGCGTGGAGCGCCAAGATCGCACTCGTCATTGGCCCCACGCCACCGGGCACTGGGCTCAGGCCGCCCGTCTCGCCGAGCAGAACCTCAACACTGGGGGCATCAACATCGCCCACGATCGTTTCGCCACTCGGATGAATGCCGACATCGATCACCACGGTGCCTGGCGACACATGCTCTCCGCGCACCAAGCCGCGCACGCCCGCGGCAACAACGAGCACGGAAGCGGTGCGCGTGACCACCCCTAGATCGGGCGTCTTGGAGTGGGCGACCTCAACATGCGCCCCCGCAGCCTCTAGGAGCTGGGCCACGGGCCGGCCAACGATGGCGCTGCGCCCCACAACGACCGCGGCTCGCCCCTGAAGCGGGATCTCGTACGCCCGCAGCAGCTCCATCACCGCCGCTGCCGTGGCCGGGAGGAGTGATGCGTCATGGGTGCCATCGGCAAGCCGCTCGGCGTTCACGAGGGTGATGCCGTCAATATCTTTCCCTGGCGCAATGGCGGCCGCGACGATCTCTCGCGACACGCCGCTCGGGAGTGGCGATTGCAGGATGATTCCCGCAACGTTCTGATCTGCAGAGAGCGAGGTCAGGGCGGCAAAGATCTCGGCCTCAGTCGCAGTTGCGCCAAGTTCAATGCGACGGCCGACGAGTCCGGTCGCGCTCACCTGCTTCAGGAGTCGGTCAACATAGAGGAGCGAGTCTGGCTCGCTTGTCGTAATCACCACGGCGATCTCCGGCGCGGTGCCGTGCGCGTCGGCGATTGCGCGTGCTGCGATTTCAGCAGCGCGCGCTGCGATCTGCTTGGCAAATGGCTGCGCTGCGAGCCGCTGCGTCATCGCGAGCTACGACTGTGTGCTGCGCTCAAGCGCCGCAACAGATGTAGTGGTCTGATTCGCTAGCGTCGCGCGTCTCTCGGGG
>JAEMRB010000042.1:6380-8309 GCA_016463555.1 Chloroflexota bacterium | reverse complement strand
GTCGGCAGTGGCGGATAGGCCGGGCGCTGTTCGCGAGCGAGTAAGTCGGGCATGTGGGAACGGTAGTACATGCGCGGGGGGAGCAGGTAGCCTGTAAGCATGCTGAAAATTCGACCTGCAACCTTCGAAGAGATCCTGAACTTGCGTCACGCCGTGCTGCGCGCGGGGCGGCCGCTGGAGAGCGCCTACTACCCGGGTGATGAGGCTGGCGCTGGTGCGCACTGGGGAGCCTGGAGCGGCGGTGAGCACGCCGCCTGCGTCTCGCTCTATACCGTCGAGGGGCCAAGCACCCAACTCCGTGGTGCGGCGACCGCCCCCCACTGGCGCAGTCAAGGGGTTGGCGAGGCGCTGATGCGCGCCGCCATCGCCGCCTGGTGGTCCGACACGAGCGCCCCGCGCGACCTCTGGTGCAACGCACGGGTGGCGGCCATCACCCTCTATGAACGCCTCGGCTTTATCGCCGAGGGGGAGCGCTTCGAGTTCCCCCAGGTCGGTCCACATCAGCGCATGCGCTGGGTCGCCCCATGATCGGCGCACTCTTCGGCGTGATCGCCGCCTTCTCGTGGGGTGGTGGCGACTTCTTGGGCGGGCTCGCCAGCCGTCGCCTCCCGACCTTCCTGGTAGTCGCTGCGAGTCAGACGGCGACGCTTGCCCTCCTCATCCCCACCGCTCTCATCATTGGCGGTGCGCCGCCGACTGGCGCTGTCCTACCCACCACGGCGATCGCCGGAATTGTGGGCGGCACCGGCGTGCTCTTGCTCTATCACGGGTTTGCACACGGCCGCATCTCTATTGTTGCCAGCATCGCCGGCACACTCTCTGCACTGATTCCCGTTGGAGTCAGCATTGCCCAGGGCGAGATTCCATCGCTCCTTCGACTCGTCGGATTTTTCGCAGCAATCGTTGCGATCATCATCGTCTCGACGAGCTCCGTTGAGCATGCCGTCGCTGGCGAGGCGGGTGCGCACGCCGATGCATCGAGTGGCGCAGCGGCTCGCGGCGGTGCGTTCTACGGAGTGGCGGCTGGCATCTGCTTTGCAAGCTTCAGCCTGATCTTCGCCAGTGTTGAATCAGACGCAATCGTGTGGCTCATCACCATCCTTCGTATTGCCAGCGTCTCCGCGCTGGCGCTGGTCTTCGTCCTGGCTCGCCTGGTCGGCCGTCGGCCACCTGGCGATGAGCCGATTCGCGCCGGCGCAATTCCCACGGGCCTGCTGCCACGACTGCGCCTGCTGCTGCTCCTTACCGTGGCAGGCACATGCGAAACCGCGGGAAACCTGTTCTTCTTCCTCGCGTCTGGGGAGAGTGGCGTAGCGGTGGCGGCGGTCTTCACCTCGGTCGCGCCAATCACCACGGTGATCTTTGCGGCCCTGCTACTAGGTGAACGCGTGAACATTCGCCAAGGGTTGGGGATTGCCCTTGCGGGCGTTGCAACCATTGCGATCGCCCTGGGGAGAGTGGCGTAGACGAACTGTTACAGACCCGCTACTATCGCTCTCCCATGACTGATACATCGCCTGTAGAGCCGACGCCCATCGCGATTGACCGCGCCAGTGGCGCGTTGCGACTCGCTGAGCGAACCATCACCCTCACCGGCACAGAGCTGCGACTCCTCTCGCTCCTCATTGAGCGACTCGGCGATGCGGTCTCGCATCAAGAGATTCGTGATTACGTCTGGGGCGAGAACTGGGCCGGCGGCGACGAGGCGCTGCGCGTTGCCGTCAACCGCCTGCGTAAGAAGTTTGAAGGAAACCAGCGTCGCCCACAGATCTTGGTGAGTGTCCGCGGCATCGGCTACCGCCTGATCGGCACGCGCCAGGCGTAACGCCCCTACAGCTGCGCGAAGAGCGGCTTCAGGAACTGGCTCTCAATCACGAGGGCGATGTACGCCACGGGAAAGCTCGCGAAGAGACCGAGCACCGCTGACCA
>JAEMRB010000042.1:4368-6280 GCA_016463555.1 Chloroflexota bacterium | reverse complement strand
GAGAAGACGGCGCGAAAGACCGGCTTCGGTGCATGCAGCAACTGATAGATGCGACGGCCGATGAAGCCGCGTGGTTGGCGTGACTTAGCCATGCAAGATTTCGATGGTCGGCCGCTTCGGCAGCGTCTCGGGGGTGTGCGCGGCGAAGAGGGCGATCAGCTCGGCGATGCGCGCCACCTCGGCCTCGGTATTCCAGAAGCCCCAGGAGGTGCGGAGTGCGGCGGCGGAGCCTGGGCGGCCATCGATGGCTGGGAGGCTTGGCACGCGGCGAGTGATGGCGAAGGCGCGTCGGGTGAGCTCCTCCACGAGCTGTTCGGGCTTCCAGCCAGCCACGCGGAGGGAGACGATCGTGGCGTGCCCACCGGCTGGGGCGAGCATCTGCACCCCTGGCAGGTCGCGCACGGCGGCGTGGAACTCGGCGGCGAGGCGCTGGGCACGATCTGTGGCCCACGGCAGGCCGACCTGCATGGAGAGCCAGCCGGCCGCTCGGGCAGCCCCCGCGAGTGATGGGCGACTGAATCCTGAGACCTGGTAGCGACGTGCGTCGGCGCGCGGGGTCCCCACCCCGTTCAGTGGTTGCCCATCGAACGCCATGTAGCCCCCGATGACGGGTCGGAAGGTTTCGGCGGCAAGTGCCTGTGGTGAGAGGCGAACCCCAGCGAGCCCCTCGACGCCGAGGAGCCACTTCTGCGACGGGAAGGCGAGTAGGTCGGGGTTCAGCCCGTCGACATCATCGCGCAGAGCGCCAACCCCTTGGGCACTGTCGAGGGCCGTGGTGATCCCCGCAGCGCGGGCCGCTGCGAGGAGTGGCGCGACGGGCAGCACTCGGCCGCTGATCCATGAGACGCGCGAGAGGAGGAGCAGCTTCGTGGGCGCACCAAGAAGCGGCAGCACGCTGGCTACGATCTCGTCATCGCTGAGTGGCTCGCTAGCGGAGTTGCAGAGTGAGAGGGTTTGGATGACGACGTCGGTGCGCGATGCAAGTGCGGCGAGACTGCCACGAATCGCTGGGTACTCCTCGTCAAACGTAACGATGCGATCGCCGGCACGCCACTCCATGCCAAGAATGGGTCGGAGCACCAACTCGGTGGTGCTGTGACCAATGGCAACAAGTTCAAGATCGGTGGCGAGCACACTGGCGAAGACGCCGCGCAACTCATTGGCGCGCTCCTCAATGTCATCCATGGCGTGTTCGGTGGCGCGCCCGGTCTGTAGCTCTTGGTCGTGCACTGCGCGCATCGCGGCATCGACTTCCGCTGGCACTGGTCCGTTGCTTCCAGCGTTGAGATAGATGCTCGCCTCTGTTGAGGGCATCAGCTTCCGAAGTTCGGTGACCTTCTCCTGATCGCTCATTCGGTCTCCCCTGCCGATCCACTTGCCGCGCGACAGCGCGCCTCGATCGCCGAGAGTGACGCTACCTGATCGGGGCCAAGGTCGGTGCGGAAACGCACGATGCGTGGACCACGCAGTGTGTAGCCCGAGCCGCTGCGCTCACTGCGGCGCAGCTCGTCAAACGACACCTCCACCACAATGCGTGGCTCAACGCTGCGATAGTTGCCGAGCTGCGCAACGGTATGCGTCTCAAACCAACGCCCCATCTCGCCCATCTCACGTTCGCCCAACTGTGCTGAGGCGCGGCCGAGGGTTGTGAGCCGACCGGAGAGATCGTCGCGCACGGCAAACGTCAACTCCGACAAGAGCGTTCGGCGACGCCCAACGCCGTACTCCACGCCAACCACCACGCAGTCGACACTATCAATTGGATGCTTCAGCTTGAGCCATGCCGATCCGCGCCGACCTGGGGCGTATGCGGCGGTGGTGGACTTCAGTACGACCCCTTCGGAGCCACGCATGCGTGCGGCAATGAACTCCGCCTCAATCTCTTCAATACCGCCGACCAGTCGCTGTGGTG
>JAEMRB010000042.1:1625-4268 GCA_016463555.1 Chloroflexota bacterium | reverse complement strand
GCGGCGTATCGCTCGTGGAGTGGCGTGCCGATCAGGAGTTGATCGTTCTGGGCGATGAGGTCGAAGGCGATGAATTGAACGGCGGTTCGTTCGCGCTCATGGAGCGTGGTCTCTGCGCCGCTTAGTCGCAACTGCACCGCACTCACCGGGAGTGGATGCCCCTCTTCAAATGCGACGATCTCACCGTCGAGGATGAGTGACACAGAGAGCTGTGCTGCGGCTGCAGCAATTTCAGGGAAGGCAACGGTGATGTCATTGGCATCTCGCCCGTAGAGGGCGACTTGGCCGGCGGCCACATGAAGCTGCACCCGGATGCCGTCATACTTGTCTTCGACGGCAACGGCGTCGGCGGCGATCTCGCTCAGCCGCTCCATCGCGTCGGCGGCGCTGGCGGCTGGGGCGGCGAGCATGGCTGGGATCGGATGGAAGTAGTGGAGCGTCGCCTCGGCCAGCGCGCCGCGCTTGGCGAGAAGCGCCACGCGACCGGCATCTCCCTCAAGGGTCATCGCCCATCGCACAGCGCTCACCTCTGCACCGAAGGCTGCGGCGATCGCACTCTCCAGGAGACCATCGCGAAGGCCAATCTGCACGTCGCCAGAGAGCATGCGCACGATGTACTTCGCCGCGATGGGTGAGGTGCCGTAGAAGAGTTGCATCAGCAGGTCGTGGCGGCGCTGGCCACTGGCGCCACGAATGGCGGCGAAGGCCTCGGGGAGCGAGCGGAGGGTCGGCGCTGAGCCGGCCCCAGCCACGGGCAAGACCCCTGTAGCGCTGGCAATGGCGCTGCTGCGCACCTGTGCGTGACGCTCCTCGCTGGCGGCAGCCTCGCCGGCGATCGGACGTTCGCTCTCGAGGAGCTCCTCAACGGCAAGGCCGATATCGCCGGTCTCGTCGAGGATCTTGGCGAGCGAGCCGGCCGGTGCGCCCGCAACCTCCTCGACCGCCTTGGCGAGTGCCGGCCATGAGACCACGCCCGCTTGCGCGGTGCCGCGGCTCCCAAGGAGTCGGCAGATCACCTCAAGGTCAACCTCGTCGGCGACACGGAGCGCCTCCGCAAAGAGACGTGCCTTCTCCGAGGTGCGCGAGGCGCCCTCAATCTTGCGTGCCAACTGCATCCAACTAAGCATCGAGGCGATCGTATACCGTGACCGCGTGATCGGATCGCAGCCCCATAGATCAATCGGCGGACATGAGGCAATCCTCGTGGGCGAGCGTGTCGCGCTGCGCCCACACACCGCCAATACCCTCCCAGCGCTCAAGCGCTGGTACGCCGATCCAGAGCTGGTGCGCCTCGCCCGTCACCGCAACGAGCCACTCACCGGCGATGAGGTGGAGCGCATGGTCCGCGAGCGCTTCAGCACCGCTCAGATGCTCGCCTTCGCCCTCTACGAACGTGTCGGTGCTAACGAAGAGCTGATTGGCAGCTGCACACTGGCGAATCTCGATATTGAGAACGGCGCTGCGACCTTTCATCTAATGATCGGCGAGCCTGCCGCCCGTGGGCGCGGCCTCGGCAGTGAGGCAACGCGACTCGTTACCAAGTTCGCCTTTGAGGCCCTCGGCCTTCATCGCATCAGCCTCACCCTCTTCGCCTTCAATGAGGCGGCGCTGCGCTGCTACGCCAAGGCGGGCTTCACGGAAGAGGGGCGAATGCGCGATGCGATCACCCGTGATGGGCAACGCTGGGATGAGATTCAGATGGGGCTCCTCGCCACCGACGCGTCGTAGCGCGAGAGGCTAGGCGCGGAACGCCTTTCGGGTCATGTCAATGAAGCGCTCGCGATCCACGCGGTAGACCACCCGGCAGTTCGGCTCGCGCTTCGTGTTGCCAAGGTGATCAACAATCGTCTGTCCGCGCTCATGTCCAAGGCCGAGCGAAACTTCCACACGAAGATGTGCCTCGCTGCTCGCGATGTCAGGCTCGAGTGCCACAGCCATGGCGATCGGATCTGGCCAGTCGAAGCCCTTCAGCTTTGATGACTCTTCGCAGAACTTTCGCAGCACACGCTGAATGTCAATGCTGTACTGCCCGAGTGGTCCGAGCGCGCGCAACTCTGCGGCGAGATCATCTTCAATCACGGCGTCGGCGACGGAGACATCCCAGCCGACCATCTCCACCTTCATGCCGGACTCCAAGACGATGTGTACCGCTTCGGGGTCGACCCACCAGTTGAATTCGGCGAGCGGTGTGATGTTGCCAGGGAGCACGCCCGTTCCTCCCATGATCACGCAACGCTTCACCCAGCTGGCGAACTTCGGCTCAATGCGAATGGCGAGGGCGAGATTGGTGAGTGGCCCAAGTGCAACGAGCTCCAGCTGGCCTGGCTCTTTGCGGAATGCGTCAATCATTTCGTGCACCGCATTGTTGCTTGTTGCTTTGCGGCCCTTCAGTGGTAGGCCGATGTCGCCCATGCCGTCGGCGCCGTGCACATGCTGCGCAGTGGCAAATGCCCGCACGAGCGGCATCTCAGCACCGGCATGTACGGGGATGCTCTTGCCGCACAGCTCAGCCGTGTAGAGGGCGTTCTGCACGCCAAGCTCCACCGGAACGTTGCCGATCACAACCGACATGCCGATGACTTCGGTGTTCGGATGCTTGAGCGCCATGACGATCGCCACGACGTCATCTGAGGCGGTATCGGT
>JAEMRB010000042.1:0-1525 GCA_016463555.1 Chloroflexota bacterium | reverse complement strand
ACCACGTGCGAGAGGCCAACTGGATCGTCGCTACCCGAGAGGCGATCGATGGCCGTGGCCAGCAGTTCGCCATCAGGATCGCCCTCCTCGTCGGGAGACTCGTCGTCGCCCGCGCTGTACTCGGTGATCTTGGCCGGCCCAGCGGCAGTGTTCGACGCCACAAGAAGACGCTCGATCTCAGAGACCACCTCTTGGCTGAGCGCCGCACCCTGCTCCTCTTCCAGCGCGTCGTCAATGGCTTCGGGGGTTACCTCATCGTCCTCGATGTATTCGCCCTCCTCCTCTTCGTCGCCGTCGCCGTCGCCATCATGGTCGTGGTCGTGCTCATCAACGCCGCGCAGCAGCTCGAGATAGTCGATGAAGAGATCGGAAACACGCTCCGCAGTGGCGCGCACGCGCTCAGCCGATTCGCCCACCGCCTCGTCGAGGAGTTCGACCTCGGCCTGTAGGTATGGGGCACTGCGATCAAAGTTCGTAACGCGGAAGCGCTGCGTGCCGAGCCCCACGATGTCCCAGCGCCCATCGATGTAGCGCGTCGCCTCGCGAATCTCAGCGAGGGTGCCGATCTCAGAGAGGCCGTCGTTGCCGGAGCGAATCACCCCGAATGGCTGGTTGAGCTCAAGGCAGCGCTTCACCATCAGGCGATAGCGAGGTTCAAAGATATGCAGCGGTAGGGCAACGCCAGGGAAGAGAACGAGTTGTAGCGGGAAGAGCGGGATCAGTTTCGGCGCGTCGCCGTTCTGCTCCAGGTCAGTGGCTGCAGGCCGAGGCCTGTCCCGCCGAATCCGCCGTGCGGAAGCTGGAGCCGCAGCCGCAGCCGCCAACAGAATTCGGATTCTCTACGACGAAGCCGGCGCCCATCATCGCGTCAACGTAGTCAACAGTTGAGCCTTGAATTAGCGGCACGGCCTTCTCATCAACGTAGACGCGCACGCCGTTCGCCATGAAGACGCTGTCGCCTGGATTCTCAACATCGTCGAGCATCATGCCGTAGCGATAGCCGCTGCAGCCGCCCGAAACGATATAGACGCGCAGGCCGATCAGTGGATTCGTCTCGCCCTTGGCGAGCTCGACGACCTTGGCGGCGGCGGTGTCGGTGAGGGCGAGAACGGGTGCTCCGGCTGGCGCCTCGTTGGCGACCTGTGGCTCCTGGTTCAACATCGCTCCTCCTTCGGCATCTGCCGCTGCTTCGACCTAGATTCTAGCGCGCCTACGCCTCTACGCGCTCAACCAGCATGGCGATCCCCTGGCCTACCCCTACGCACATGGCGGCGATCCCGTAGCGACCACCGCTGCGGCGGAGCTCTCGGACCAGGGTCGTGGCCATTCGGGCCCCAGAGGCGCCGAGGGGGTGCCCGAGGGCGATGGCGCCGCCGTGCACATTGGTCTTTGCCGGGTCGAGCCCGAGTTCGGTGATACAGGCGACCGCCTGGCTGGCGAACGCCTCATTGAGCTCCACGCGGTCGATGTCGGCGACGGTGAGCCCGGTGCGCTCGAGCAGCTTGCGGATCGCTGGGATCGGCCC
>JAEMRB010000137.1 GCA_016463555.1 Chloroflexota bacterium | reverse complement strand
CACGGAGTGCCGCTTACGCAAGGAATCGCGATGATGACGGATAATCCGCGTCGGCTATTTGAAGAGGCGCGTTAGCGCCAGAAGGGGGAGCTCATGGGAAAGCGCGTTCTGCTCGTTGGGGAGTCGTGGGTATCTGAGGCAACGCACTACAAGGGGTTCGACTCCTTCACCAGCGTCACCTTCCACTCCGGTGCCGATTGGTACAACGGCGCCCTTCGCTCCAAGGGCCACGAAGTTGAGCAGATGTACGCGCACGACGTGCCGGCAAAGTTCCCGCACACCGCTGCAGAGCTGAGCAAGTACGACGTGATCGTGCTCTCCGACATCGGCACCAACTCGTTCCTTCTTCCCATTGAAACGTGGCTGCAGGGAAAGTCAACGCCGAATCGCTTGAAGCTTCTCGCCGAGTGGGTCGAGAACGGCGGCGCACTAATCATGGCCGGCGGCTATCTCAGCTTCCAAGGCTTTGAGGCGAAGGCGCGCTTCGCTGGCAGCGCCGTCGAGCGCGTGCTTCCTGTGACCTGCCTCACCCATGATGATCGCGTTGAGGCACCAGAGGGTGCGCAGCCGGTGATCGTAGATGCGAACCATCCAGTGCTTGCCGGTGTTCCTGCTGGCATGCCAGCACTGCTCGGCTACAACAAGGTGGTGCTGAAGCCTGGCGCAACGCTCGTTGCCTCAGTCGGTGGTGATCCACTCATCGCCACGACACAGGTTGGCAAGGGCCGATCACTCGTCTGGACCTCGGACATTGGACCGCACTGGTGCCCAGAACCATTCGTGCAGTGGAACGGCTTTGCGCCACTGATGTCGAACATGATCGATTGGGTCACCGGCAAGTGAGTTTTGCCGAACGAGTTGCGGCCTATCAGGCTGCAACGAAAGCGTTTGAAGATCAGGTCGCCGCACTCGATCACCTAAAGCTCGACGCCAAGCACCCAGAGGGTTGGTCGCCACGTCAGGTGATCCATCACCTGGCCGACAGCGAGGCGCAGTCGTACGCGCGGCTGCGACGCCTGGTTGCCGAACCGGCTGGCTCCGTTATTCACGGGTACGACGAAGGCGCCTGGGCGGCGAGCCCAGCGCTCGGCTATGAGACCGACCCCGTTGAGACATCGCTCGCGGTCTTCTCGGCGGTGCGGGCAGGCACGTTCAACGTGCTCCAGCACCTCACCGAGGCGGACCTCGCCCGCTACGCGGAGCACAGCGAGCGCGGCCGATTCACCCTCGATGACTGGCTGCGGATCTACTCCAAACACCCCCTCGACCACGGCGAGCAGCTCGCCAAGGCCCTCCGCGGCGAGTTGTAGCGGGGAACCGATCCCGCCCCCCGAGCGTTAGGGTCGCGAGGGGCCCCTTTGGGCCCGTAACCGTAGGAGGCAGCTATGACCCGGGTACTCACCGCCGTTCTTATGCTCGGACTACTGATCGCCCCAAGCGTGCGCCCTGTGGCTGCCGCCGATGAGGTCACCCCGGTACCCGCCTCTTCAGGCGTTGAGTGCCCACCCGTCAACGTCGTTGACGGCGTCCATGTCATCCCTGAGGGGGCTCCTGCCGAGTGCGTCTACATCCAGACGGTCGGCACAGAAGACCCATGCGCACCTGATCCCACGGGCCAGGTGCCAGTGATGTGCCAGTCAGGACTCCCTGTGGATCCTCCTGTTGGCGGTGACGCCTGCTGGATGACAGCAGACGGAAGCACGAACTGCCCACGAACCGGTGGTGAGATCGTCCCATCGTTCGGTCGACAGTTCGCGATCCTTGCGGTATCACTCAGTGGCGTTCGCTACGAAGTGATCGCTGGCCAGATGTATTTCGGTGATGACGGCAGCTTCAGCGCAACGGTCGGATGCAATCAGATCGGCGGCAGCGTGACCACCAATAGCGACGGAACGTTCACTGTGACCGATCTCAGCTCCACAAAGATGTCCTGCGAAGAGTTGAACGCAGCAGAGACAACGTTCAGCGAGATCCTGCTCGGTGGCGCGCTGACCTTTAGCCAAACTGAGGCGGGCCTCGTTGCCCAGAACAGCGTTGGCACACTCGAGCTCGCTGAGGCGATGTATGACGCCATGCCAACCAACGGTGAAGAGCGCGCAAACATTGATGGAGTTGGT
>JAEMRB010000136.1 GCA_016463555.1 Chloroflexota bacterium | reverse complement strand
CGAGGGGCCGGGGCAGACGTAAACACCGATGCCACGCACCGCAGCGGCGGAGCCGACGGCGACGTCAAAGCTCACCAATGCACCAGGATGGGCCTCGAAGGCCGCGGCGTCCGGCGGTTGGAGGTACCATTCCTGGTAGCGAGAAGCCGACATGGGGCGGATCCGGCGGCAGAAGTTCAGCGCCGTCACCGCCGCCTGAAGCATCGCGCGAAGCATCCGTGGGGACAGCTCTGCGAGAACCATGTAGTGCACCGCGCGGAAGAGGAGCTGCCGAGCCGAGCATTCCGCCGCGCTCGCGAGTAGGCCTTGAGAGGGGTCCGGGCGGAGGACAGTCCGCACGACGCGAGAGCGACCGTGGCCAACGTCGATCCGCGTGTCAACGGCCCAGGGGAGCGTGATAGCCAGCGCGCAGCTCACGTTCATATCCACGATGTCGGCGATCCGGTCGTTCGTGGCGAAACACGTGACGAGGAAACCGTGGTATGCTTGAAGCAACTGCACACACGACTCGTTGCCGAGGTCGCACAACGGTTGAGTCCACACGTGCCCGGTCCAGCTGTCCACCACGACGGCGAGATATCGGGCACCGTCCGCCAAGTGCAAATCGACCGGGCCCAACACGTCGAGGCTGGCACGAGCGCCCGGCAAACTTGGTGGCAGCATGGACGTCTGCTCGTGTAGCGAGGGCAAGAGGCCTGCCTGACCGGCGCAGAGTGAGTAGTACCGGTCGCGGGGAGGCGCAGCGGGGCCGATCCCGTCGTCGCGCAAGACACCACGAGAGGAGTGCATGAGCGCGGCGAATTCCTGATGAGCGTAGATCCCAAGGCGAGCCGCAGCTATCCCCGCAGGGATGTACACCTGAGGGGCGTGCTGACGGCCACCAGATCCGCGTCCGCCGCGCGGGTGCGTAGCACGGGAGCGAGCAAGGCCCGCCGGGGCGTCAGGCGAAGCGCGCGCAGCAATCATCCCAATGCGGTAGCCGCGCAGGACGATGTGGTTGGCCGCCAGATGCTGCACACCGTTGTCCGGCACCGGCGAGGATGGGAACAGCAGTGTCATGAATCCCAGGCTCTTGAGTGGTAGGCGGATCCCGGCCGCACCATAGACACGCATGTCCGCCGGGGCCGGGGTAAGCTCATCCAAGCGATGCTCGTCCTCCGGGCCACACACGCATATCTGAGCACCGGAGTCGTTTATCGCCGCGAACGACCCGTTGCGGTTGAGACACATCTCCCCGTTGTTGCCCGACTCCCCGCGCCACACGGTGTAACCGTTCTCCGTGGGCGCGTTGAGGGTGAACACCTCGCCCGTCGCAAGGGTCAAGGTGTAGTCAGTTGTCTCACGCGAGGTGCTCGCGGAGGTGTCGAGACGGGCTCCCATTCGACGCACCTCAGCGCGGACTGCGTCCGTGGAGAGCAGAGCCTGCTGAGGATCCTGGAGGACGACCCAGCGAAGGCGCACACGTGCGGACGTCGCTGGCCGGGGGCAGCGCGGCTGCGTCGGCGCCCCAGAGCCGCTCGACCCGGCGACTGCCGCGGACGACGGGGGGCGCGCACCCCGACCCGGACGGGACACCACGATGGCAGTCGAGGAGGCCAGTGTAGGGCCGAACTCGCGCCCAGAGGTGGCGCAGGCCGGTGCGGTCCCCGTCACCACCCCCCCATGGGAAGCGGGGGCGCCCGCAAGCGCCCCAGTGACCCCCCCATGGAGGGCCGCAGCCACGGCGACCGAGGGCCCGTTGCAAGCGGGCGGTGAGGTCGTCGTGGGGCCAGCAGCGGGCAGACTGCTGGACTTCTTGAGGCTGCTCTTGCGCCTCCCGGCGCGAGTCGAACCCGCGGCAGCAGGCGGTGCACATTCCCCGCTGGCGCTCACCGAGAGGCGCACTGACGCAGCACCTTGGGCATGATGTGGCGAGGCGGGGTCGATCACCGGAGCCGACCCCGAGGGAGTCAGCGGCGACGCCAGCGTGTGCAGAACGAGCACTCGGGCAGCCGAAGGTCCGGGCCCGAGGAGAGTGCTTGGCGTGTCCGATGAGTCAAGGACCCCCTCGAGAAGGCACACCGAGTGCACCGAGGCTGGAAGGCTCGGGCGGAGACGCGCCTGGCGGTCTCGCATGGCCTGCAC
>JAEMRB010000135.1 GCA_016463555.1 Chloroflexota bacterium | reverse complement strand
CGGCAGCATGGCGCTGACAGCGCTCCAGGCGTCGGAACTCGAGCGCTTCTACATGCGCGTGAAGGCCATGCGCGACCGCCAGGCGCTCCTCCGCTCGAGTCTCCCGGCATCGGTGCATTCGGTAACTTTTCTCGAGGGTGACCTTGGCCCCTCGGACCAGCCGAACGACCCTCTCGAGCCCGGACCCGCGGACGACAAGGCGCTCGTTCTGCATGCATCGGCGGCACCTTTGGCTAATCCAGTGCCTGCTCCTGCGCCCGACAACGGCGCGAGCGGGAAACGTGTAACGCCTACTGCCGCAGGTTCGACTCGCGCTGAACGGCGCACGCGCAGCCTCAAGAAAGCCAGCAGTCTGCCTGCTGCTGGCCCCACGACGACCTCACCGCCCGCATGCAATGGGCCTTCGGTCGCCGTGGCTGCGGCCCTCCATGGGGGGGTCAGTGAAGAGCGTGCAGGCGCCCCCGCTGCCCATGGGGGGGCCACTACGGCGACCACGCTGGCCTGCTCCACCTCTGGGCGCGAGCCTGTCCCTGCGCTCGCAGCCTCGACTGCCGTGGTGGTGTTCAATAAGCGTCGGAGCGCGCGCAGCCCGCCGTCAACGGCAGTCGCTGGACCCCACGGCAACGGGGCACCGCGGAGTCAGCTTGGCCCTCAACCACCGTCGGTCGCTCGTGTGCGACTTCGCTGGGTTGTCCTCCAGGCTGCCCAGCAGCCTCTGCTGTCCACGGACGCGGTCCGCGTGGAGGTGCGCCGCATGGGCGCCCGCCTCGACACCTCCGGCAGCACCTCGCGTGACTCAACTGACTACACCTTGACACTTGCAACTGGCGAGGTGTTCACCCTGAGCGCGCCCATGGAAAATGGATACATTGTGTGGCGCGGGGAGTCGGGATGCAACGGGGACATGTGCCTCGGCCCCAACGGATCGTTCGCAGCGATTAATGACTCGGGGGCTCAGGTGTCCGTGTGTGGCCCTGAGGACGAGCACCGCTTGACCGAACTTACCCCGGCCCCGGCGGATCTGCGCGTCTCGGGAGCGGCCGGGATTCGCCTGCCACTCAAGAGCGTTGGGTACATGACACTGCTGTTTACATCCTCGCCGGAAGCTGATAACGGTTTGCGCCGTCTGGCGGCCCACCACGTCGTCCTCAGCGGCTACCGCATAGGGATGATTGCCGCGCACGCCTCGGCCGACGCCCAGGTGGGCCCCGCTCGCTCTCGTGCCACGCACCAGCGAGGCGGACGCGGCTCTGGTGGCCGTCAGCGCGTCCCTCAAGTGTACCTCCCTGCGCGGATTGCTGCGGCTCGCCTGGGGATCTACAATCACCTGGACTTCGCCGCGCTGATGCACTCCTCTCGTGGTGTCTCGCGCGATCACGGGATCGGACCTGCGGCGCCTCCCAGCGACCGGTACCACTCGCTATGCGTCGGTCAGGCCGGACTTTTGCCCTCGCTGCACGGTCGGACGAGCACGCAGCCTCCGAGCTTGCCAGGCGCGCGTGCCAGCCTTGACGTGCTGGGTCCGGTCGACTTGCACTTGGCCGACGGTGCCCGATATCTCGCCGTCGTGGTGGACAGCTGGACCGGGCACGTGTGGACTCAACCGTTGTGCGACCTCGGCGGCGAGTCGTGCGCGCAGCTGCTTCAAGCATATCACGATTTCCTCGTCCAGTGTTTCGCCACGGACGACCGGATTGCGGACGTTGTGGATGTTGACGTGGGCTGCGCGCTGGATGTTGCGCTTCCCTGGGCGGTGGACACGCGGGTCGACATTGGCAACGGTCGCTCTCGCTTGGTGCGGACTACTCTCCGCTCGGACCCCTCTCAAGGCTTTCTCGCAAATGCGGCTGAATGCGCTGCTCGGCAAATTCTCTTCCGCGCGGTGCACTACATGGTCCTCGCGGAACTGTCCCCACGGATGCTTCGCGCGATGCTTCGGGCGGCGGTGACAGCGCTGAACTTCTGCCCCCGGATTCGCCCCATGTCGGCTTCTCGCTACCAGGAATGGTACCTTCAACCGCCGGACGCCGCGACCTTCGAGGCCCTTCCTGGCGCCTTGGTGAGCTTTGACGTCGCCAACGGCTCCGCCGCTGCGGTGCGTGGCATCGGTGTTTACGTCTGCCCCGGCCCCTCG
>JAEMRB010000041.1:3532-8440 GCA_016463555.1 Chloroflexota bacterium | reverse complement strand
GCGCCGTGGCTGGCGTTGCACAGGCACCACCTGTGGTTGGCATTCGTTCGCACCTGAGTGCACCATCGCAGGTGAGCGTTGCCAACGGCATCGTGTATGACATCGTCTTCTTGGATTTGAAGCCCGACGATTCCCCTGAGGCGCTTGAGGGTGTTGCTGCGGCGCTCGTTGCGGTTGACGGGCTCACGGTACAGATCGCTGGTGGCCCCGCCTTCTACGCCGACATTCAGAGTGTTTCGGAGAGCGACCTACGACGCAGCGAGCTGATCAGCCTGCCGCTCGCCGCGATCGTGTTGCTGTTGGTCTTCGGCTCTGCGGTTGCGGCTGGCCTGCCACTCGCGGTTGGTGGTGCCGCGGTGCTCGTTGCACTTGCCGCCATCTTCGGTGTGGCACAGGTCACACGTATGAGCGTCTTCGTGCTGAACCTCACCACGCTGCTTGGGCTTGGGCTCGGTGTCGACTATTCGCTGTTGATGGTCTCGCGCTTCCGCGAAGAGCTCGGTCGCAGTAGTGCGCGTCGCGCTGATCGTGTGGCCCTGGCGGTGCAGCGCACCGTGGCAACCGCCGGTCGCGCCGTCTTCTTTAGTGGGGTCACAGTCATGCTCGGCCTAGTGGGCCTGGTGCTCTTCGACTTCGCCATCCTGCGCTCCATTGGCATCGCTGGCGCCATCACCGTGGCGCTCGCCGTGATCGCCAGCCTCACCCTCCTCCCCGCGCTCTTGGGCGTGCTCGGAGCACGGGTTGACCGCCTGGCCGTGCGCAAGGTGACCTACGAGGAGCCGAGTGAGCAGGGTCGCTGGGCGCGCCTCGCCCGGGGTGTGATGCGCCGCCCACTCGCCGTTGCCGTGCCAACGCTGGTGCTCCTGGTCGCGCTCGGCTCCCCGTGGTTGGGCGTGAAGTTCAACGCCCCCGACGGCAGCATCCTTCCTGAACGCGTGCCGAGCCGACAAGCCCTTGACGCGCTCACCCGATCGTTCGGCGAAGGTGAGCTCTCACCGATGACCGTTGCGGTGCGCACCAACGGAGATGCCACCACGCCAGAGAACATCGCGCTGCTCTTTGATTGGGTGCGTGCGCTGGAGGCCGATCCGCGCGTGGCACGTGTCGACTCCATCGTCTCCATTGATGAACGACTCACGTTGGCGCAGTACCAGCTCCTCTACGACTCACCAGGCGGCGCACCGCCCGATCGCTACGTGCAGCAGCTGCTCTCGGTCACGACGAAGGGTGATCTCACCGCCGTCACGATTACGCCAGCGCAGGGGCCGAACCGCCCCGATACGCGTGCACTCGTCGCCGAGCTGCGCGCCGCAACGCCAGATGCAGTTGGCGCTGGTGAGGTGACGACGCTGACACCACCCGCTGGCCTCACCACGCTTGTTGGCGGCGGCGCGGCCGAGATCGTCGACGTGGTCGACACAATCTCATCGGAGTTCCCGCGCAGCGCACTGGTGGTGATCCTCGCCACGCTCATCATTCTCGCGGTGCTGTTGCGCTCTATCGTGTTGCCGATCAAAGCGGTGCTGATGAACACGCTCTCCATTCTGGCGAGCTTCGGCGCGCTGGTCTGGATCTTCCAAGACGGCAACCTCTCTGCGCTGCTTGGCTTCGCGCCACTCGGGTTCGTTGAGACAACGATCCCCGTGATCTTGTTCTGCGTGCTCTTTGGCCTCTCCATGGATTACGAGGTCTTCTTGCTCACGCGCATGCGCGAGATCTACGATCGCACCGGTGACAACGCCGCCGCAGTTGCGGGCGGCTTGGAGCGTAGTGGTCGCATTGTCACCAGCGCCGCACTCATCGTTGTCGTTGTCGCTGGATCGTTCGTCTTCGCCGAGATCGTGTTGATCAAGGCGCTCGGCGTTGGCGTGGCGATTGCCGTGGCGCTCGATGCAACTATTGTTCGCGCGCTCCTCGTTCCCGCGACGATGCGTCTGCTCGGCGATAAGAACTGGTGGGCACCGAAGTGGATGGAGCGGCTGCTCGCCGGTCGCATTGCCACAGAGTCAGAGGCGGAGCGACGATGATGCGGCGGTTGGTTCTTCTGTTCTTGAGTGCGGTTCTCGCCGCTGCATGTTCTGGCCCGATTTTGGCGAACTCACCGGCACCAACGGGCGCGCCGTACGAGAAGCCGACGCCGCGACCAAGTGCAGTGGATCCGATTGCTGTGTCGCTCCCGGCAGACGATGCGCCACACGATCGGCTCACCGAGTGGTGGTACGTCACTGGCCACCTCGCAACGCTCGATGGCACGCGCGAGTTTGGCTACGAGGCGGTGATCTTTCGTGCGAAGCGTGGGCAGTTTCCGGTGACGTGGGCATCGCATATTGCGATTACCGAGAAGCCACGTGGTGGTCGCGCAGGATCGTTTAGCTATGACCAGCGCGTTGAGGTTGGCCCGCAGGTGAGCATTGGGCCGAATCTGTTCCGTACAGTGAGCGCCGCCTTTGCAATCACCGGCGCAAATCCGCTTGAGCCCGCAACGCTCGGTCGCGATCCGTGGGTGATGCTCGTGCTCCCCGATGGCGGCATGGAGATCGGCGGCAACGGCCTGATGCTGCAGTTGGGCGCTGGCCGCGCGCCCGTGCTGCATGACACCGATGGCTGGGTTGCCTTCGCCGATGCGGGCGGCTCGTACTACTACTCCCGCACGCGCATGCCGACCGGCGGCACGCTCACGATCGATGGTGAGACGCTCGCGGTAACGGGTAGCTCCTGGTTCGATCATCAGTGGGGCGACTTCATCGCCATTGGTGGCGGCGGTTGGGACTGGTTCGCGCTGAACCTCAGTGATGGCAGCGACCTGATGCTCTCGTACGTGCGCGCCAAGGATGGGAGCTACCCGCTCGTCTATGGCACCTGGTTTGGAGCCGACGGCGTGGTGCGGCACATCGAGGGGGACCAGATCAGCCTGACCGCCCTCGGCACCTGGACGAGTCCACACACGGGGGCGACCTGGCCCTCGGGTTGGCGGGTGCAGATCGCGCAGATTGGCCTCGACGTGACGGTCACCCCCGAGGTGGCCGATCAAGAGCTGAACACCCTCGAGAGCACCGGGGTCATCTATTGGGAGGGGGCAAACTCGGTCGCGGGGAGCCTCGCGGGGGCGCCGGTCACCGGACGCTCCTATGTCGAGCTCACGGGGTACGCGACCCTTCGCTAACTCTCCCGCTAGAATCGGCGCATGACAGAGATCGGCTCCCAGCCAGTCGCCCCGAAGGTCGCTCCACGCGATCGCGGACCGCGCCGCTTCGTCACCTTCACCTACCTGGTGATTGGCGGCGTAATCGCCTGGGCGTTCATCTCTGGCCCCGACGGCTTCGCCGCTTCGGTGAACGAGTTCCTCACCGCCACGCCGGCACCATCAGCATCGCCGAGCGCTTCACCGTCGACTAGCGCCACCCCGTAGCGACGGGCCGGCGCGCGTGAGCCACATCTTCGTCTCACCCCACCCCGACGACGCGGCACTCTCGTGCGGCGGCCTGATCGCCAACCTGCGCGAACTCGGCCAGAACGTGATCATCCTCAGCGTCTACTCCGGTCACGGCAGCCTCGATCGCCTCACCTCGTATCAGCGACAGGCGCTCGGCTTTGGTGGCAAGGCGATCTGGCCCGCATCGCAGGCGTTCGATAGCGGCTCCATCGCCGCCGATCACGCGGTGCCAGGTGAAACGGCTGACGCGCTCGCCCCATGGCAGGCCGAACCGGCACGACTGAAGCAGACGCAGCGCGAGGCCGACGATAGCGCCAAGGAGTTCTGGCAGCGCGCCTCGTGGTATCGCCGCGCCGACATCAGCGCCACCTCACTTCCAGGTGGACGCACGCGCGACACCAGCAACGGGCAGGGCGTGATCGATGCGGGCGCCGTTGCCGTTGCCGCCGCAGCTGGTGAGGCGATGGCGCAGCGTCGCCAAGAAGACGAGCGCTACGCACTCTTCGCTGAAGCGGCGGTCGTCTTCCTCGATCTTCCCGACGCCGTCTTCCGCGGCTACGAGGGTGACGAGCAGCTCCTTGGCACTGTGCGCGAGCACGACGCAGCGCCGATTGATCTGCTCCGCAAGGAGATCGCGCGGCTAGAGCCGCAGCGTGTCTACTTCCCGCTCGGCATCGGCTCGCATGTTGACCACCAGCTCTGCCGCCGCGTTGGCGCCGCGCTGCTCAGTGATGCGCAGGCGTGGACGATGCCCGGCATTGACTGGAGCGACAAGGTTGCCTTCTACGAAGACTTCCCGTACGCCTACTGGCAGCAGTTCGATCCATCGGCTGGCCTACCAGCAAACTACACCGCTGGTCTCCCCGCCAACATTGGCCTAACGCCTGAGATCGCCGACGTCACCGATGTGCTCGAGCAGAAGATCCAGGGGATTGCGCAATACGAGTCACAGATGCCGCACCTCTTCGGCTCCGTCGAGAAGATGGCCGACGCGGTACGAACGCAGGGTGCAACGGTTGCGCTGCAGAGTGGCCGCGGTGGTGCGGTCGAGCGCTACTGGAGCGCGGTGCGCAGCTAGCGCGAACGGTTTCGCTTCCGCGTGGCAAACCATTCAATTGCGACAGCCGCTAAGGCTCCTACCGCAAAGATGATGCCGCCTGTCGGCACTGAGATAAAGAGGATCCAGATCACCGCGCCGTAGCCGCGCTCATCGAACGGATTGCTTGATGGGTCTGCGGCGAAATTCACCAGCAGTACGGCGAGTGGAGAGAGGGCGACGACGCCAGCAACGGTGCTCAGCACGAGCCAATACCTTGGGGTGATGATTGGCGTCTGCGCCTTCGACTTTGTGCTCATTGCGACCCTCCGTTCACGCCAGTGCGATCTGGCACGTCACTAGCTGGTCCACCGACCGCAAGCATATAGATCGCCTCGATGTCACGCAACATGTCGTCAACACAGAACTTTGCGTGGAC
>JAEMRB010000041.1:0-3432 GCA_016463555.1 Chloroflexota bacterium | reverse complement strand
AGGTGTGCGGCGGCGAGCCCCTCGAGACGATCACGTTCCGAGCCTTCGCCAACGACGAGGAGGTGTGCCGCTGTGTAGTGGTGGTGCACCACGGGCCAGGCCTCAATGAGGGTTGGGTGCCCCTTCTCGGGCTCGAGGCGCCCCACCACCACGGCGAGGGGGGCGTTGGCAGGGATGCCGAACTCCGCACGAATCGCCTCGCCACCGGTCGCCTCATCGAAGCGCTCCAGGTCGACGCCGTTATAGATGCGGCTGATCGCCGTGGTGTCGCGCCCCTCCGCCACCAACTTGTGGACGATGGCGTCACTCACCGCAATGAGGCGGTTGATCTTGGGGGTGATGCGCTCCAGCAGCTCGCGGTCGTCGGGGGAGCGGAAGCGGCTCGAGTGCACCGTCGAGACCATGTAGGGGCGGTGCCCGGTGCGCTGCTCCACCAGGTCGAGCGCTGCAACTCCCACCACCTCGGCGCGATACATGTGGGCATGGAGCACCTGGGCGTTGAGGGCGATCAGCCGGTCCGCCAGCAGTTCAGCAGAGCGCTGGTCACTCGGCTCTTCGATCACCTCGGTGGCGTAACCGAGGCGCTGCAGACGCGCCATGGTGCTGCCGTGCGAGAGCGAGATCACGTGCGTCTCGTGTCGTGAGGGATCGAGGCGCATCACCGTGCTCACCACGCTCTCTTGTGCGCCACCGTTGGTGCCAGTCGCGAGCAGCTGCACCACGCGCAGTCGCGAGCCGTCAGGGAGCGGCCCTACTGGTGCGCGTCCGCCACATCGTTCACCCGCCTTCGGCTTAGTCATGCGTTGCACTCATGCCGCTGGCACCGTAACCATCAGCACATCCACATCTGCGGCGCCAACCTCGTACTTGTAGTTCTCGTTGCCACGCAAGAAATCGAAGGTCTCCTTGTGTTCACTGATCGCCATCTGCAACCCATGTGCGAAGAGCAGGATTCCTGGCGAGAGTGCGCGGGCGGCAAGTTCGCCACCAGCATTCCAGTAGCGAATGCCCGTTGCGTCACGCAAGAAGAGTCCTGCGGCAAACGCGCCGAACTCCAGATTACGCGCGACGATCAACGTAATCAAATCTTCTGGCGCTCGTGCAAATAGTTCACGCATGAAGGCCTCGTCGCGCGCACCCTTCTCGTCATCGGTGAAGAGCCCGTGATGGCCCCATCGTGCACGATGCAGCTTGATGAACTCGGCGAGATCGTCAACGGCGTGCGGCTTCGTGGTAATCATTACGCCGGCACCTTCGCCACGTCGCACCTTGCGGCGGATCTCGTGGCGATCTTTCTTGTCGATTCGCTCGAGGTGTTCATCAAACGTGGTGATGTTTGTGAGGTCAATTGCCGGTGCAGGATCTTCGACGGTCAGCGTTGCAGCTCGTGTTCCGTTGTGCGCGAGTGCACTCATGAAGAGCTCGTGTGCGTTATCGGCACGGCGCAAGCGTCGAAGGTCGAGTGCGGCTGTGTCCGTGAAGAGATGTGCGACAAGCGCATCTGCCGCGGCGGTTGCGCTCTCAGTGTTCTCTAGGTCAATCAGCACCGTGGCGTAATCGATGTGATACGTCGCGCCGAGGTAGCGCACGCCATCTGGCCGAAGCATGAGCGGGAGATAGGCGTAGAGCGCGCCAGCGGCGTCGTAGACGGCGAGTGAGATATCGGTGGCCTCAGCGCCGTAGCCGATCCACCACGCCTCGTGAACGGCGCGGTTACTAAAGGCGCTTGCGGTTGGGTTTGTTGCCAGGAGTCGCTCCCACTCGCTGGCCGGTAGTTCGGCGAGCGGCAGGGTTCGAACGGTCCAGGCGATAGTGGTGGAGGTCATCTGCCTATCGTACCGCCCGATACGCAGGGGGTACGTGCGACGCACGATCCTGCGTGGATGCAGTTCACCGAGCGTGCCCGCGATGCTCTCGCCGAGTTGCAGCGCGCCGCTGCACCAGTGTTGGCGCTCCTCGCCCCGCAACGCTGCGGCGCCTGCGGGACTGAAGGGACGCTCCTCTGCTCCGCGTGTTGCGATGAGCTTGGTCTCGCTGGTGCTGGCCGCGTCGAACGCGGTGCCGCGCCACCCGGCTGCGTCGCTGGAGCCTGGATTGGCCCGTACGAGGGAGGCCTCGGCGAGATGGTGCGCACACTCAAGTTCCACGACCTTCCCGCCCTTGCGGCGCCGCTCGGCCTCGCCCTACAGGGTGCGATCGGTGCCGTGCAGCGCGAGCTCGGTGGTGACGCAACGCTCGTACCTATTCCAACAGACCCGGCACGCCTCCGGGATCGCGGCTTCGACCATGCCGCGCTGATTGCGGCCGCGGCTGCGCGTGCGCTCCGCTGCGACCTTGCGGCGCTGCTTGAGCGCACCAGGGCGGTACCTGCGCTCCATACGCTCGGCCGCGCTGAACGGCGGCGGGTCATGGATCGCGTCTTCGCAATACGCACGGGTGCCACGATGCCGCAGCGCGTGATTCTGGTCGACGACATTTGGACGAGTGGCGCCACCTTCGAGGCGGCGGCGGCGACCCTGCGAGCTGCTGGGTGCAAGGCCATCGGCGTGGTCGCCGTGGCTCGAGAGGCGCTGATGAACGGTGCGTAAGGCGGCGAGCGGTCTCTGGCGCGGCGTGGCAATCTCTCCCCATGGCAGCCAAGCGACCGAAACTCAAGAGCAGCGCACCAGCCGCGGCGGCTGGGCGGCTCGATCGCATGCTTGGCGCCCACCTCGCCGCAGGGCCTGGCCTCGTCAAGGCGGCCGATCGCGCGGCAGCAGTTGGGGCCATGGGTCTGCAAATCTTCACCGGCAACCCAACGGGCTGGGCGCGTCGCGCCGAACTACCCAAGGAGCTCCCCGCCTTCCGCGCCCGCATGAAGGAGCACGGCTTTGGGCCGCTCGCCGTACACGCCGCCTATTTAGCGAACCTCGCCGGACCGAACCCTCTCTTCCGTGAGAAGACGGTGGAGCTGCTCCGCCACGAACTTCGTGTGGCGCCCGAGTACGGCGCCTCGTTCGTCAACGTCCATATCGGCTCACACATGGGAACCGGCATCGAGGCGGGTGTTGCCCGCGTCGCCGAAGCGGTGGAGCGCATCCTGGACGGCGTGCCGCTCGCCGACGACTCGGCACTCTTGGTGCTCGAGAACAGTGCTGGTGGCGGCAATGGGATCGGCGAAAGCCTCGACGAGTTGATCGACATCCACGAATCGATGGCCGCCCGCGGCATCGACCTGTCGCGCGTTGCCTACTGCCTCGACTCCGCCCACCTCTGGGGTGCCGGCGTTGAGATGAAGGGCGACGATGAGGTCGACCGCCTTGTGGAGCAGTTCGACAAGAAGATTGGCCTCGAGAAGCTCGTGATGATCCACTACAACGACAGCAAGGCGGCGCACGGCTCAAAGCTCGATCGCCACCAACACATCGGTGGCGGCGAGGTTGGCACGCGCGG
>JAEMRB010000040.1 GCA_016463555.1 Chloroflexota bacterium | reverse complement strand
GCGGCGATCCCTTGCGGCGTCTGTGCCGAAACCACGCCAGCGCGATCAACGCTTCCTGAACTGTGTGCTGTTGCGGCACCTGCGGTGCTTGGCGCGACGCGCTTGAGTGTGTCGGCGATCGGCATGACGGGTGCGGCTGCACCGTGCTGCAGGGCGGCAGCAACCACTCGGAGTGTCACATCGGCATCAACACCGGGGCGCGCGGCATCGTGAATCAGCAGTACCGCACCCGCATCCCCCGGAGCGCGCTGAAGCGCGTTCAGGCCAGCAGCAACGGATGCCGATCGCGTCTCGCCACCCTGAACAACGGCGACAACGGCGCTCGGGACCCACGGAAGTGCCGCGTACGTGGCAACACGATCCTGCGCGGTGACCAGGACGATGCGCCGAACTCCAGCGGTTGCCGCGAACGACTCCAGCGACCAGCGCAGCGCCGGCTTCCCGGCAATGGGGATGAGTGACTTGTCGACGCCGCCCATGCGGAGGCCAGAGCCCGCCGCAACGACGATGACATCAAACGTTGGGCCGCTACTCACCGAGCGCCTCGGTGATCGCTTCACGTAAGGTGCGCACGGCGATGACCTTCATCCCCTCGGGCATCGGCTCGCTTGCGGCGCCACGTCGCGGGGCAGGAACGATCGCTGTGGTGAAACCGTGACGCGCCGCTTCGCGCAGGCGGCGGGCAAGCCCAGATACCGGACGTAGCTCACCGAGGAGTCCGACCTCACCGACAGCGACGAGCGCGCGACTGATTGGGCGGTCGCTCTGCGATGAGGCGAGTGCGAGGGCGAGCGGCAGATCGAGGGCGGGCTCGTCAAGAACTATGCCGCCGACCAGGTTGGCGTAGATATCGCGGTCGCTCAACGCAATCCCGGCGCGACGCGCGAGCACGGCACACAAGAGAGAGAGGCGCGCGGTATCGAGCCCGCGACCGGTGCGGCGCGGTGTGCCGAATGCCGTTCCAGCAACAAGCGCCTGCACCTCAACCAACATCGGGCGACTCCCCTCCAGGAGTGGGGCGACGACCGCCCCCGGCGCACGCTCATCGCGATCATCAATAAAGGCGCGCCCTGGGTCATCGATACCTGCGAGGCCCTTCTCGCCCATCTCAAGCAGACCGAGCTCATCGGTAGAGCCGAAGCGATTCTTTGCGGCACGCAGGGTGCGCAGGGTGCCGTGACGGTCGCCATCGAGCATGATCACCGCGTCAACAAGATGTTCGAGCGTCTTTGGCCCGGCGATGCTCCCCTCTTTCGTGACGTGGCCGACAAGGATCACTGCGGCTCCGGTTGCCCGTGCAACGCTGGCGAGTACCTCCGCGCTACCGCGGACCTGGCCAACACTTCCTGCTGGCCCCTCGAGCTCGGCGAGCGTTGCCGTTTGGATGGAGTCAACGATCAGCAGTGTCGGGCGGTCACGATGCGCCGCCTCGGCGATTGCACCAACTTCACTCTCAGAAAGAATCTCTACCGTGTCGGCTGCAACGGTCGCCATGAGGCCGAGCCGTTCGGCGCGATCGGCAATCTGCGCCGCCGACTCTTCGCCCGACGCATAGAGGACGCGCCCGCCGGCGAGTGCGATGCCCGCGGCGGCCTGCAGCAAGAGCGTGCTCTTGCCGATCCCCGGTTCACCGCCGAGCAGGATGATTGACCCAGGCACAGCGCCACCGCCGAGGACGCGATCAAGCTCTGGGACGCCGAGTGGGAGGCGTGGCGCGCGATCAGCGCTGGCCGCTCTAAGTGGCTGTGGCTGCATGGGGGCGGCAGCGGTTCGACCACCAGCGGCACGAACGCGCGCGGAGGGTCGATCTCGCACGGTCTCCACGAGGGAGTTCCAAGAGCCGCAGCTGCGGCAGGGGTTCTCGAGCGCGGGCGCCTCAAAGGCGCAGGTTTGACAGAGCCAGACGCTCTTACTCTTCGCCATGCGGCGAACGGCGCTAGTCGACTGCGCCGACCGGCTCAGCCGGCACAGCGGCGGGCGAAGCTACCCCCTCTTCGCGAATCATCACCGCGATCGCGCCGTCAACAAGATCCACCACGTACGATGCGCCGACTGGATCTGCCCCCTGGAGGAGGCGCTCGGCGAGCGGATCTTCGATGAGCGACTGGATCGTGCGGCGCAGCGGACGCGCGCCATACGAGACGTCGTACCCAACCTTGATGAGGTGATCCTTCGCCGCGTCGGTAATCATGAGGTCGTGCCCCTGCGTGCGCAGCTGCCCCACCACCCGCTTCACGAGCAGGTCAACGATGCGACGCATCTCCTCTTGGCTGAGTGGTCGGAAGACGATGCGGGAGTCGACGCGATTGAGGAACTCTGGGCGGAACGCCTTCTTCAGCTCCTCGTCGACCTTTTCGCTAATCAGCGTGTACTCGTCGGCAGCGCGGGCCGCCTCGCCCTCGCCGCGCGAGCGGAAGCCGAGCGACGATGGCGTCTGAATCTGTCGAGCGCCGAGGTTCGAGGTCATGATCAAGATGACGTTGCGGAAGTCCACGCGTCGCCCCTTCGCGTCGGTGAGCTGCCCGTCCTCCAGGATCTGAAGCAAGATGTTGAAGACCTCGCTGTGCGCCTTCTCGATCTCATCAAGAAGCACGACGGAGTACGGGCGACGTCGAATTGCCTCGGTGAGCTGCCCACCATCGTCAAAGCCCACGTAGCCAGGAGGGGCGCCAACGAGTCGGCTGGTGTTGTGGCGCTCCATGAATTCGCTCATGTCGATCTTGACCAGCGCATCCTCGGTGCCAAACATGAATTCGGCGAGCGCCTTCGCGAGTTCGGTCTTTCCGACGCCGGTTGGCCCAAGGAAGAGGAAGCTGCCGATCGGGCGCTTCGGATCCTTCAGCCCAGCACGGGCGCGTCGCACGGCGCGGCTCAGCGTTGTGATCGCCTGCTCCTGCCCTACGACACGAGCGCCCAGCGTCTCCTCCATCTTCAGGAGTCGTACAGTTTCGGCTTCAGCCAAGCGCATCACTGGGATGCCGGTCCACATAGAGACGACAGCGGCCACCTCCTCTTCGGTGACCACGGGCCGCGTGTCTTCGCGCGACTCAGGTGCAGCTGGGGCGGCAATCGCAAGTGGCGCATCAGGCGCGACCGCAGGCGCGGCGGCGGGTGCCGTCGATCCTGGTGCTGGCGGAAGGTTCAGGCTCAAGCGCCAGGCGCGATCGAGCTCTTCAATGCGGCTCTTTAGTCCTTCGCCCTGGTTGCGCAGTGAGAGGGCGCGATCAAAGGCGCCGGCGGCTTCGGCGTCGCGCTGATCTCGCTCTACGGCGTCCGCCTCGCGGCGCGCCGAACGCAAGTCTGCAGGTGGCGACGAGTGTCGCAACATCACGCGGCTCGAGGCTTCATCAATCACATCAATCGCCTTATCTGGCAGCTGTCGATCGCTGATGTAGCGAACGGAGAGCTCCACCGCCGAGGCGAGCGCCTCGTCAGAGATGCGAACCTTATGGTGCGCCTCGTATCGTGGGCGTAGTCCCTTCAGGATCTCAATCGTCTCATCGGCCGAAGGCTCAGCAACCAACACCTGCGCAAAGCGGCGCTCAAGCGCTGGGTCCTTCTCAATATGCTTGCGATACTCGTCGAGCGTGGTTGCGCCGATGCACTGGATCTCGCCGCGGGCGAGTGGTGGCTTCAAAATATTTGCCGCATCAATCGCGCCCTCAGCGGCGCCCGCGCCGACCAGCGTGTGCAACTCGTCAACGAAGAGGATCGCGTCGCGCGAGGCGCGCAGCTCTTCGAGCACCTTCTTCAGTCGCTCCTCGAACTCGCCGCGGTACTTTGTGCCGGCAACGAGTGAGCCCATATCAAGGGTGACGACGCGCTTGTCGAGCAGCGGCGCAGGAACATCGCCCTTAACGATGCGCTGGGCGAGCCCCTCGGCGATCGCCGTCTTGCCGACGCCCGGCTCGCCGATGAGTGCTGGGTTGTTCTTGGTGCGGCGTGCCAGCACCTGAATGACGCGCTCAATCTCGCGCTCGCGCCCGATGACCGGATCGAGGCGACCAGAGCGGGCCGCTTCGGTGAGGTCGATGCCGAGGGCGTCGAGGGTCGGAGTCTTTGAGCCGCTGCGGCGCTCGGTCGGTTGGGCGGTCGGCGTCGATGACTGGCTGAGGACGCGCACCACCTCGTGGCGCACCTTCTCGAGGCTCACCCCGAGCGACTCCAGCACGCCGGAGGCGATCCCGCCCTCTTCGCGGACGAGGCCGAGCAGGAGGTGCTCAGTGCCGATGTAGTTGTGGCCCAAGCGTCGTGCCTCATCAATGGCGAGCTCGATCACCTTCTTGGCACGTGGCGTGAGGCCGATCTCGCCAACGACGGGGCGTTCGCCACGTCCGATGATGAACTCAACCGCCTGGCGGACCTTGGCCAGCTCAACGTTGAGGTTCTCGAGGACCTTCGCCGCAACGCCCTCGCCCTCGCGGACAAGGCCGAGCAGCAGGTGCTCTGTGCCGATGTAGTTGTGGTTGAAGCGCTGCGCCTCGTCTTGGGCGAGCGTCAGCACCTTACGGGCGCGATCCGTGAAGCGATCGAAGCGGTCAGCCGTGGCCATGCGCTCCTCCGATCCCCGCTCCCAGGCGTTTGTCGCCGGGTACCTTCGCGGAGAGGAAGTCTACCACTCCGCTCCGGCGCTTCACGAGGGTGTCCAACGCCCCCGCGGGGCTAGGCCTGATCGGCGGGTGCCTCTGGGGCGACCTCGGCAGGGGTCTCTGCGGCAATCTCGGCGGGAGCCTCTACGGCAACCTCGGCAGGGGCCTCTGGGGCGACGTCGGCGAGGGCCTCTTGAATGGCCTCCGACGCGCTCTCGCCGTCATCGGCCCTCTTTAGGGCACGCTTCTTCTTCGTCTCGCCGTCGCTCCCTGCAGCGTCATCGGCCGTCTCGGCGATCTTCTCGCGGATGCCAGCAAAGGCTGCGGCGAGCGTGGTGTCAATGCCACCCTCTGGCTCCTGCACGGCGTCATCCATGGAGAAGCTTCGCTCTGGGCGGGCACGGCGCGTCTCACGCTTCGGCTCGACGGCCGGCGTTTCACGCACTGGAGCCTCTTCAGCCTGCTTGAGGCTGAGGCCGAGGCGATGACGCTCTGAGTCGAGGCTGATCACCTTGAGCTTCAGGGTCTGCTCGTCCTTCACCACGTCGCCCGGATGGGTGACACGATTGTGTGAGAGCTCGCTGATATGGATGAGCCCCTCGAGTCCGTCGCGCACGCGCACGAAGGCACCGAAGTTCACCAACTTAGTGATGGTTCCCTCAACGAAATCGCCAATCTTGATGTCGGCGATTGCGGCATTCCATGGGTCTGGCTGCAACTTGCGGATCGAGAGGCTAATGCGCCCACGCTCCGTGTTGATGTCGATGACTTCGGCGTCAACCGAGTCACCAACGTTGTAGCCGCTCTCTGGGTTCGCGACCTTCGACCAGCTGATCTCACTCTTATGAATGAGGCCGTCGATGCCGCCGAGGTCAACGAAGAGTCCGAATGGCGCAATCGAACGCACCACACCGGCAACGCGCTGGCCAACCGAAAGGGTGCTGAAGAGTTCGTCGCGCTTACCGCGGCGCTCCTCATAGTGCGCAACCTTCTCGGAGAGGATCAGGCGGTTCCCCTTGCGGTTCACCTCCAAGATCTTCATGCGCAGCTTGCGGCCAACGTACGGCTGCAGCTTCTCGGCGATCTCCTGGATGGCGTCACGCGGTGCGTCGCCTGCTGGGCGGCGCGGGAAGTCGACGATCTGGCTGATCGGCACGAAGCCGCGAATGCCACAGTCAACAATGAGTCCGCCCTTGTTGTGATCGATGACGGCGGCCTCAATGATGGTGCCTGCGTCGAGCTGCTCCTGCATCGTGCGCCACTTGCGCTCCATGCCGGCGCGGCGGATTGAGAGCACAACGTGCCCATCTTCCGACTCTGGCTGCATGACGTATACGAGTACGGTGTCGCCAACGGTGAGGGCTGGGCCCTCTTCGCCATTGCGGCCGTGAAGTTCGCGGCTCGAGACAACACCTTCGCTCTTCGCGCCAATGTCAACGAGCACTTCGTCCTTGTCGACGCGCACAACGATGCCGTCAAGGACATCGCCCTGCTTCAAGTTTTTAATTGGCATCCCTGCGCCGGCGAGCAACTCTTCCATGGTGGTTGGCTCAGGTCCGGTCCACACGCGCGGCGCTGGCGCAGCGGCGGGCGCGGCAACGGGAGCCTCGGTGGCTACTGGGGCCGACTCGGCAGGTGCGGCATCGATGTGGTCAACCGCAGGGGTCTCCACCGGATCTGCTGCGCTCACCTTGACGCTCTTCGGCTTTGCAGGGGCTTTCGCCTTGCGGACTGGAGCAACTGCTCCAGCATCGGCACCCGCCTCAATATCGGCGGCGCCAGGGGTAAGTTCTTCGTTCAAGTTTGTAGTTCTCCTTACGACGTATTCGCGCTCAGGAGGTGACGCCGCCAGCAGAAGCAGGTGGCGCAATCTCGCGATCGCGTTCGGCGAGCCTACCACAGCCCCCCGCACTCGGCCTGGCGCTTATGGGAGCTTGAGCACCTGCCCGGGCGAGATCGTATAGGCCGGACCCGAAATGTTATTGAGGGCGGCGATCTCCTTATAGCCCTCTGGGCCCAACCCGAGCGACATCGCGATGTCATAGAGCGTGTCGCCCGACCGCACCAGATACGTCTTTGGCGCCGTGGCACTCGCCGAAGGGGATGGGGACGGAGTTGGGCTCGGCGACTCGCTCGGTGATGGGCTCGGGGAGGGCGACTCGCTTGGGCTCGCCGTTGGGGTGGCCTCGACCGAGGGGGTCGGCGTGGCCTCGCTTGGCGTCGTGATTGATCCAATGATGGAGGTCAGGATTGGGCCGACAACGCCAGCCACGGGGCCGCTTGCGACGGTGATGACGCCGGCCAGCACGACCACGAGCAGCACGCGGAGCCACGGCGAACCGTTCGATGGGCGCGGCAGTGCGGCGTTGGTGATGACCGCAGCGTCGCCAATCGGCTGGCGCGGGGCGAGGCTTGGGGCGAGGGCGCCGAGCTGCGCCTCACGCGCCTGGCGAATCTGGCAGGCACCGCCCACGATGCAGCGCTCCGCACGAATAGCCTTGGCTAGTTCGGGGCGCGTGGGTTCAGCGCCGCAGCGGCTGAGGGTACGTGATGGGGTGATGGTGATTGCGCCGCTTGGGTCGAGGAGCCAAGGGCACGGAGTTGCGTTCAAAGGTTCCACGCTCGCAGGATAGCCGACGAAACCCCCCAGGACGCCAAAGAGCCCGGCGACGTCCTATTTTGCCGAGGAGCTGCCCCCTCAGTATTTTCGGCGCTGGAGAGCTTGACTTCCGTGTTCGGGATGGGAACGGGTATGGCCTCTCCGCAAATGTCACCGGGCTCCGCTTGGCGAAGTCCGAATCCATGACTGAAAACATCGAGAAGTTATCTGTTTCATCGGGGGTGTATCCAAAACGACCACGGGCGCCGAAGAGGCGTCGTGGAGGTCAAGCCCTCGACCGTTAGTA
The DNA here is from genome assembly GCA_016463555.1 of Chloroflexota bacterium. Classification (GTDB taxonomy): domain Bacteria; phylum Chloroflexota; class Limnocylindria; order Limnocylindrales; family Limnocylindraceae; genus Limnocylindrus. Next base: position 947 of record JAEMRB010000040.1, on the reverse strand, counting down.
GCGCTTTGCTGCAGCCATCACTGGCCTTCCACATGCGCCCTATCAAACAGGTAGTCTCCCTGCGGTCTTACCCGGTTAACCCGGTGGGGAACCTCATCTTAGGGCGAGCTTCGCGCTTATATGCTTTCAGCGCTTATCCCTGCCGAGCTTAGCTACCCTGCGATGCCCTTGGAAGGACAACAGGCACACCATAGGCTCGTCCACTCCGGTCCTCTCGTACTAGGAGCAGCTCCCTTCAAGTTCCCTTCGCGCACGCTGGATAGAGACCGAACTGTCTCACGACGTTCTGAACCCAGCTCACGTACCGCTTTAATTGGCGAACAGCCAAACCCTTGGGACGTACTTCCGCCCCAGGATGCGACGAGCCGACATCGAGGTGCCAAACGGTGCCGTCGATATGAACTCTTGGGCACCATCAGCCTGTTATCCCCGGGGTAGCTTTTATCCGTTGAGTGATAACCCTTCCACTCGGAGTTATCAGATCACTAAGCCCTGCTTTCGCACCTGCTCGACTTGTAGGTCTCGCAGTCAAGCCCTCTTATGCCTTTGCACTCTATGGCTGATTTCCATCCAGCCTGAGAGGACCTTTGGGCGCCTCCGTTACTCTTTAGGAGGCGACCGCCCCAGTCAAACTACCCGCCTGACACTGTTCCCCGGCCGGATAACGGCACGGGGTTAGAAACGAAACACAACAAGGGTGGTATTTCAACGACGGCTCCACCGAGGCTAGCGCCCCAGTTTCAAAGCCTCCCACCTATCCTACACAGGTCGAGCCTCAATTCAATATCAGGGTGTAGTAAAGCTCCACGGGGTCTTTTTGCCCCAGCGCGCGTAACCAGCATCTTCACTGGTATTTCAATTTCGCCGGATCCCTCGTTGAGACAGTGCCCAGATCGTTACGCCATTCGTGCGGGTCGGAACTTACCCGACAAGGAATTTCGCTACCT
>JAEMRB010000134.1 GCA_016463555.1 Chloroflexota bacterium | reverse complement strand
GCGAGCCCAGCCGGAACGGTTGGGAATAGCAGATAGGAGGACCTCATGAAGGTCTTTAACAAGAAGGGCCTTAGCGCCCTTGCAGCAGTTGCGATTCTCGCAGCTGCATGCGGTGGCTCGACGGCGAGCACCGCGGGCAAGACGTTGACAGTCGGGATTAGCTTCCCACTCAACGGCTCAAGCCTTGCTGCAGCGGGCCCTGCCCGCGACGGCGCGCTCCTTGCGATCAAGGAGGCTTCGATTGAGGGCTACACCCTCAAGGCGAAGGTTCTTGACCACGCCAAGGAAGGCGCACACAACCCAGACCAGGCCGCTGCAGACATGCTGACCTTCGTTGGTCAGGAAGATGTCGTCGCCGTGGTTGGTCCATTCAACTCGGCTTCGGCCCGAGCCCAGATTCCTGTCTCGTCAGAGGCCGGACTTCTTCAGTGCTCGCCGTCGAACACGAACCCAACGCTCACCAAGGGTGCTGACGGCGAGGCCCTTCGTGGCGGCCGTGCAGTGAACTATGTGCGTGTTGCAACAACGGACGACCTTCAGGGGCCAGCCGTTGCCGTGTACGCCAAGAAGAACGGCGCTGCGAAGATCTACATCCTTGACTCCACCGATGCCTACGGCAAGGGTGTAGCGGATGCCTTCGAGGCACAGTTCATCGCTGATGGCGGCACCGTTGTTGGCCGAACCGGCCTCCCAACGGGCACGACTGACTTCTCTGCTGTTGCGACAGCCGCGAAGGCAGCCGGCGCTGACTCAATCTTCTACGGCGGTGTGACGTCAGACGGCGCCCCACTCTTCCGTAACGCGCTTGCCCAGGCGGGCGTCGGCGCGCTGCCGTTCTACGGTGCCGACGGCATCTACGACGGCACGAGCGAGGGTTCGTACATTGCAATCGCTGGTGCAAACGCTGAGAACAGCTACGCATCACAGGCTGCAATCGAGAACATTCCTGGCAAGGCTGACTTCAACGTGAAGTTCAAGGCTGAGTTCGGCAAGGATGCCGAGGGCTACGCCTACGCTGGCTACGCCTGCGCACAGATCATCATCGAGGGGATCGCCGCTGCCGTTGCTGGTGGCGATGTGACCCGCGAGACGGTTCGTTCAGCTGTTGTCGATAAGGGCGCTGCCTTCGAGACGGTTCTCGGTGCGGTTAGCTTCGACGAAGTTGGCGACACGACCCAGCGCATCATCTCCCTCTACAAGGTTGATGGTGGCAAGTGGACGTTCGTTGAGGAGATCAATTACGGGAACTAATCCGGTCGCGTAGGGGAACCTACGCGCCTGATTTAGGCACCGTGAAGGCCCCCACCGCCCGCAAGGGTGGTGGGGGCTCTTCGTTTCCCTCCCAAGCGGCTCCCCTCTTGCCGAATCGCCCGCTGGGCGGCACTATTTACCGAATAGGATCACAGTCCGCATAGGGCTGCCAATATGGGGGGTACATGGCCACTGCCAACGCAACGAGCAGCTCTGCCGGGCGTCTCCTCGGCAGCTTGCGCCTGCCGATTGGCATCCTCGCCTTCCTAGGGCTGGCCCTGGGCGTGCTCGGGATCGACCAGTTCGTGAACGCGATGACGCTCGGTGCGATCTATGCCCTCGTCGCCCTCGGCTACACCATGGTCTACGGAATCATTGAGTTGATCAACTTCGCCCACGGCGATGTCTTCATGGTCGGCTCCTTCGTGGCCATGTTCATCAGCAGTAGCCTCCTCGGTAACGAGGGGGCGATCACAAACGTTCCGATGCTTGCTGCAAGCGTTTTGATCCTCTTTGCGCTCACCATCGCCATCATGGCGATCATCGGTGCCTTAATTGAGCGGCTGGCGTACCGACCACTTCGTCGCGCCCCAAAGCTTGCGCCGCTCATCACCGCCATCGGTGTGAGCTTCATCTTGCAGAACGTCATCCAGTTCTTCTTCGGGCCAACCATCGTGACGGTGCCGCAGCTCGTGCCGGTTGAGTGGTCGATCCAGGTCTCGGGCTCTCGCGTCCCTCTCCTGAACCTCTTCGTGATTGCCGCCTCCGTCGCTCTGATGTTCGCCCTGCAGCTCTTCATCTCGCGCACCCGTACGGGCCGCGCCATGCGCACCACCTCCATGGATCGTGACGCCTCGTCGCTCATGGGCGTAGATATCAACCGCACGATCATGATCACCTTC
>JAEMRB010000133.1 GCA_016463555.1 Chloroflexota bacterium | reverse complement strand
CCAGAGATGGTGCGCAGGGTCGTCGTCTTGCCGGCACCGTTTGAGCCGATCAGCGTGACGATCTCGCCCTCTTCAACTTTCAGCGAGACGCCGCGAAGGGCGTGCACCCCACCGTAGTACGTGTGCACATCCTTTAGTTCAAGCAGTGGTGCCATCGTCGTACTCCTCTCAGTGTCCCGCTGCGGCGCCGCGGCCGAGGTAGGCCTCGATCACCTTTGGATTGGTGCGGATCGCCTTTGGCAGACCCTCGGCAATCTTCTCGCCGTGGTCGAGCACCGTGATGTAGTCCGAGATCCCCATGACGACGCGCATGTCGTGCTCAATCAGCAGCACAGTGATGCCGAGCTCGTCGCGAATGCGGCGGATGAGCGCGGTCATCTCTTCGGTCTCTCTCGGATTCATGCCGGCTGCCGGCTCGTCGAGCAAGAGGAGTTTCGGTCGGCTCGCAATGGCGCGGGCAATCTCGAGCAGGCGCTGCTTGCCGTACGGCAGGTTGGCCGCCAACTCGTTCTCCATCCCAGCGAGGTCAACGAAGGCGAGCAGTTCGCGCGCACGCTGCTCAGCGGCCGCCTCCTCTTCGCGCACCTGGCGCGTTTTGAAGAGGGCCCCAAGGAGGCTGCCGTGCATGTGCACATGCATGCCGACGAGGATGTTCTCGAGCGTCGTCAGGCTCTTGTAGAGGCGAATGTTCTGGAAGGTGCGCGCGAGTCCGGCAACCACCATGTCGTTCGGTCGTGCTGGTCGCGTGACGCCGATGCGCTTGATCAGGCGGTTGTACCAGGCTGGACGAATGATGTTCAGGAGGAGCGCGCCAACGAACCCGAGGAGGGCGACGGCGACCGAGGCAACCCCCTCGACGAGGCCCGTGTCGCCGCCCACGGCGAGGAGAAAGTAGATCGCGAGGCCGATGAACGGGATCGTTGGCAGGACCAGCAGGATCGGCTCTCGACCTGCGCCGGTTGGCGGCGAGATTAGCGGCTTCCCATCAAGCTCGATCGTGCCCTCTGTTGGGGCGTAGATGCCAGCGATGACGTTGAAGAAGGTGGTCTTCCCTGCGCCGTTCGGCCCGATGATCGCGCTGATCGAGCCGCGTGGAATCTCAAAGTCCACGCTGTTCACGGCAACCAGGCCGCCGAACTTCCGGGTAACGCCGCGCGCCCGCAGCATTGGTCCGCTCTTCACTGCGCTCACTTCAAGCCACCCTTTCCAATCTTCAGGGGGGCGAACTCGCGCATGCGTCGTCGTGCCGGGAAGATTCCCTGTGGTCGCTTGAGCATCATGAGCACCAGCACGATGCCGTAGAGCACGTACTGGAACTCGAGGAAGTCAATCTGATTGAGGATCGGAATGTTGAAGTTCTCAACGAGCGTATTGAGCTGCTTCAGCAGGATGCTCTGGAAGAGGTAGATGATGAATGCGCCAGTAGCAACGCCGATGGTGTTCCCCATGCCACCAAGCACCACGGCGGCAAGGGCGCTAATGGAGACAGCGAAGCGGAACTGATCGGGGGTGACAATCGTGAGCTTCGCGGCGTTCACCACGCCAACGATGCCGGCGATCGATGCACCGACGGCAAAAGCCTGGAGCTTTGCGATCACGGTGTTGACGCCAGAAGATTCTGCGGCGAGTTCATCCTCGCGAATGGCGTCCCATGTACGACCGAGTCGCGAATCTTCCAGGCGGTAGATCATGATCATGATCAGGGTGAAGAGCACAATCACCAGGCCGTACATTGGCCATGGGTTGATCAGGGTGAACTGCAAGATTCCTGGGATGCTCGGCTTGTCAATGCCACCGATCCCGTTCACACCGTCGGTGAACTTGTCGGCATTCATGAGGGTGATCGGCACGATCTCTCCGAAGCCGAGGGTCACGATCGCGAGGTAGTCACCGCGGAGGCGCAGCGTTGGCGCGCCGAGCAGCACGCCGAAGATGGCGCCGACAATGCCGCCCGCGAGCAGCATCGGCCAGAACGGCAGGTGAATGCCAGAGAACGGCGATGCGGCGAGGGCGTAGGTGTACCCGCCGAGGGCGAAGAAGGCGGCGTAGCCAAGGTCGAGCAGGCCCGCGAAGCCGATCACCACGTTGAGCCCCATCGCCAACATGGCGTAGATCGCCGCGGTGGTGAAGGCGTTCACCCAGGCGTTCGTTGACTGAATGCCAGCGAAC
>JAEMRB010000039.1 GCA_016463555.1 Chloroflexota bacterium | reverse complement strand
AGAGGAGTGAGAACCCGATCAGGCCGAGAATCGACGCGGTGCCCAGGTCTGGCTCAACAAGTACAAGGCCAACGGAGAGCACGATTGCCAAGAGTGGCGAGAGCATCGTCTCGAACGTCTTGCCGATCTCGTGGCCTCGCCGAGCGAGAAAATCAGCGAGGAAGATGATCAGCGAGAACTTCGCCGCCTCAGCGGCGTGGATGCTGATCGGTCCGACCGAGAGCGAGCGTCGGAGGCCAGCCTCCGTGGGAACTCCAGGGATCAGTACAGCGATCAGGAGGGCAATCGACGCGATCATGGCGAGTGGCGCGAAGGAGCGCCAGTGACGGTAATCGGCAGCAGAGAAGATATACATGAAGCAAGCCCCGATGATTGCGCAGACGAGCTGCTTGCCACCCGCACCGTACGCATCGTTATCTGTGATCAGGCTATTCATCGCCGAGGCGGAGAAGACCATCAGCACCCCGATCCCAACGAGGACGACTGCGGGGAAGAGGATCGCCATATCTTCGCCAGGACGCTGAATGCGCAGCGCACTCGCAATGCGCTGGCGCGCAGAGCCGATTCGCTGCGGTGCCCCGCCGCTCGCTGGGCGAGCCCCAGGGGTGCGCGTCACGCCCGGCTGCCGCACGAGTCGGCTCATCGTGTCACCTCGACCTGCGCGAGGACAGCGGCGCGGAACGCCTCGCCACGTGCGCCGAAGGGGTTGTTGTACATATCAAAGCTGGAACCGATCGGGCTCAACAGCAGCGTGGCGCGAATCCCATCTGCGCTCGGCGTGCCGATCTCGTGCGCCAGGCTGGTTCCCACCGCTACCGCGCCCTCCACACTCGTCGCGCGCTCAATGCGCTGGAGTCCTGCGCTGCGGAAGAGCGCCTCGAGCTCATCGGAAAGTTCACCCATCACCACGGCGGCGGAGCAGCGTTCGGCGACAATCGGTGCCAGGTCGGTAAGGTCGAGCCCCTTGCTCCGTCCGCCAGCAATGAGGACCAGGGGCTTTGGGAATGAGCGAACTGCAGCGGCAACCGCATCTGGCTGCGTCGCCTGCGAATCGTTCACGTAGCGAATGCCGTTGACCACGGCAACCGTCTCGAGTCGGTGTGGAATGCCGGTGAATGAAGCTACCGCGCTCCGGATTGCGTCTGGTGCCACCCCCGCAATGAGTGCCACGCTGACGGCGGCGAGCACATTGCTCACGCTATGTTCGCCGGGGAGTGCAATCTCGCCGACTGGCATGATGCGCCCACCAGGACCGGTCGCAGCGACACCGCCACCAAATTGCGGCGCGCGCAGAACGCCAGCGGCAACGATCCAGCCACCAACAATGCCGACCCCACCCGGGATTGGGCTGCTGAGGCGATATCCGACCATCTCGACGCGTCCGATTCCTCCATACGCGGCCACCACTGGATCATCAAGGTTGACGACCATGACGCCATCATCGGCGATGCGGTCTGCGAGGAGTCGCTTGACGCTGCGGTAGGCAGCAACGCTGCCATGTCGATCGAGGTGATCAACGGTCACGTTCGTAAACACACCAACATCAACAGCCGAGTGCAGTGATGGCAGCTGCAGCTCCGACAGCTCGATCACGACACGTGTATCCGCTGGGAGTGTTGCCGCGCGTCCGATCAGTGGCTTCCCGTTGTTGCCACCGAGTTCTACCGGGTGCGATGGGTCTCGCGCCAGAATCGTCGCAATCAGGTTGCTGGTGGTGCTCTTCCCCTTCGTCCCCGTCACGCCAACACGCCAACGGTTGCCGAGGAGGCGAAGCGCCCACTCCGGCTCACTGATCAGTACTGGGCCACGCGTACCCCTCTCCCCGACCAGCGGGATCGCCCCAGTGGCAAAGGCGCGAAGGTCACGCTCGATGGTGGGGTGCACCGTAGGGAATCCGAGCGTTACCGCGGGGCTATGCACAACGAGATCCGCCTCGGCGAGCAGCGGCGCCAGGTTCTCGGCATCGCCGAACGAGGTACGAATTGCGCTGCCAGCGAAAGCCTCGGCAGCGCCGACCACTCGCTCCATGGTGTCTGTGTCGTGGACCGTCACGTTCGCACCCGCTCCAGCGGCAAATGCGGCAGTTGCTTGGCCGGTGCGCCCGCCACCAAGGATCAGCACGTTGCGTCCACGCAGGCTCCCCGCCGCAATGGCTGGCGCCTCAAGATCGTTCAGGGTGAGGCCGTCGCCGCTCATCCTTGGGCTCGTGTGGCCAGGAAGGTGACGATACCGAGGATGCCGCCAATCGCGCCGATGATCCAGAAGCGGAAGGTGATCTGCGTCTCCGCCCAGCCGAGCCGCTCGAAGTGGTGGTGGATCGGCGTGAACAAGAAGATGCGCTTGCCAGTGAGTTTGACGCTCGCGACCTGCAGGATCACCGAGCCGGTCTCCACCACAAAGATGATGCCGATCAGTGGCAGGAGCAGCACGTGGCCAGTCACCAGCCCTGTGACTGCGAGTGCGGCGCCGAATCCGAGTGCGCCAGCATCACCAATGATCACACTTGCCGGATGCACGTTGAACCAGAGGAAGCCAACCAACGCGCCTGCGATCAGTGCGCAGACGATCGCAAGGTTGACCTGACCTGGAGCGTTGAGGAGCGCGATCACCATATAGCTGATCCAGGCGAAGGTCATGGTTCCGCCAGAGAGCCCGTCAAGGCCGTCGGTAAGGTTCACGCCATTGCTCGTAGCGACGATGGCGACCACGGCGACGGCGATCCACAAGATTGGTGCGATCGGTACCTCGCCAACAAAGGGCACGACGAGTGAGGAGAAGGCGAAGTGCTGCTGCAGATAGATTGCCGAGATGATTGCCACCCCGGTCTGCCAGAGCAGCTTCTGTCGCGCTGAGATGCCATCGCCGGTGCGCGCATTCAGCCAATCATCAAACGCGCCGAGGAGGGTGACCCCTAGAAGCGCAAGTAGGACGGCGTAGGTGGAGGCGTCGACTACATCAAGGAGGAGCGCGAGCACGATCACAATTCCTGTGAGCAGGAGCCCACCCATCGTCGGTGTCCCCTCTTTGACGATGTGCCACTCAGGGCCAAACTCTCGTCGGACGCGCTTGCCGAACCCTGCGTACTTCAAGAGGCGCAGGTAGGCCGGCATCAGCACGAAGACACAGACGAATGCGAGTACGAGCGCCTGAACAATGGCAATCACTTCGCCTCCTCACTCCAGCGGGTAGCGAGCCCACCGATTAATCGCTCCAGCTCTACCGAGCGCGATGCCTTTACCAAGATAGTGTCGCCCGACGCCGCCATGTCGCCCAAGAGTCCAACGGCGGCGGCGATGCCAGCTTCGTCGCTACTTAGGCGCATGATCTTCTCGATTGGCATACCGCCAGCCCGCGCCCCCTCGGCAATGCCGTCGGCCTCGGCGCCAAACACGATCAACAGTTCAAGCCCGCTCGTTGCGGCGGCGTGCCCAACGGCGTTATGGGCGTCGGCGGCATATGCCCCAAGCTCCCCCATTGCACCAAGCGCCGCAAAGCGGTGTGGGCGGCAGGCTGCAAGTGTTGCCAGCGCCGCTGCCATGCTGGTCGGCGCAGCGTTGTACGCATCATCAATCACTCGAATGCCAGACATCATGCGCACCGTGGCGCGGCCAGATGGAAGCTGCACGGTGGCGAGGCGGGCCGCCGCCTCACCTGGTGCGATGCCGCAAAGATCTGCAACGGCGATAGCGAGCGCCGCCGCCTTGGCGAAGTGAAGCCCAAAGAGCGGCAGATCGACGCGCACCGTTTCAGTACGGATCTGCAAGGTAACGGTGGTGTGGCCCGACGCTTCATCGAGTACTGCATCAACGATGCGAATATCGGCGGTCGCGGCGTGGCCGGCCGTAACGCTACGCGCCGGTGTTCGCGTGGTGAGACGAGCGACACGGAGGTCGTCGGCGGCGAGTACAGCCCAGCCCTCAGGTGGGAGCGCCTCAACGAGCTCACCCTTGCCGCGCTCAATGGCATCAAGGTCCCCTGCCCGCTCGGCGTGCACGGCATCAATGGCGGTCACCACACCGATGCGGGGGCGCGCCAGGGTGCAGAGCGCCCGAATATCACCCTCGACGTACATCCCCATCTCAGCGACGTAGCGCACGGTTCCGTCAGCGAGATTGAGCAGCGACATGGGCAGCCCGATCTCGTTGTTGGCGTTCCCTGGGGTGGCGGCGCAGCCGGCCGACTCACCCCCGAGGGCGGCGGCGATGAGCTGCTTCGTCGTGGTCTTCCCCACGGAGCCGGTGACTCCGATCACCTCGAGCGTGAAGCGGTTGCGCCACTCCGTCGCCGCACGGCTGAGGGCGACACGCCCCTCCTCGACACTGATCAGCGAAGCGCCCGTCGCTCGTACCGCCAGCTCAACCTCGGCCAAAATCTGTCGAAGCTCTGCAGTCCCCTCTCCCCCCTCAACAACAATGGCCGTCGCACCGGCGCGCAGCGCCTCGCTGGCATGGTGGAGGCCATGCGTTCGCTCACCCGGGAGGGCGAGGAACATCTGACCTGCAGTGGCAAGGCGCGAATCGACCGCGCAGCCACGGATCGCCTGCGTGCCATCAACGATCAGCGTGCCGCCGAGGATGCTGGCAAGTTCGTGGCCCGATGTGGCAAGAGGCCCGCTCACCGTTCGTGCTGCAGCTGAGAGGGCCATCAGCCGCGCCTCACGCTGCGGAAGGTTGGTAGATCCCCACCCACCGCCGGCATAACCGGAGCGGAGGGTTCCGGCACGCCGGGGTGGGTGGGGGGAGTCAAGCCGCCAGTTGCAGCCGCAACGGCGGGGGAAATGTTGTACACGGAGATGAGATCTTGCGCCACGCGGCGGAAGAGCTCAAAGGACTCGATGCGATTCACGATCGCACCTTGGCGCTGTGTGACCGGAGTTCCTCGGCGAATGGAGATTGCGATGACGTACTCCGGCGCAGTCTTGCCGACCCAGCCAACGAAGGTGAAGTTGTAGTGCTCAAAGTCCCACGCACCCTTACCGCCGTCGGCGTCCTTCAGCCAGATCTGCGCGGTTCCAGTCTTTCCGCCGTAGGCATACCCGTCCATGCGGGTCAGCTTGGCGTAGAAGGGGACGCTGGATGTGACCTGGCTGGTCATACGTACCATCTGCGCTGAAACCTCTGGTGAGGTCGCTGTACCACGAACGGTGATTGGAATGGTGACGCCATCGACTGACTCAACGAGACGCGGGCGCACCAGCACGCCGCCGTTCACGAGCGCGGAGTAGGCAACGGCAAGTTGAATGAGCGTCGTTCCGACACCCTGTCCGAACGAGGCATTCGCAACATCAATCTCGCGCCATCGACGATCGGCTGGATCGTTCACTAAGCCCTGGCTCTCTCCAACAACGTCAATGCCGGTCTTGCCACCGAAACCGAAGCGCAGCCATGTGGCATAGAGGCGCGCGGCAGCCTCACGTGCGTTGCTGCCGAGCGAGAGGCCAACCTTGCTAAAGATGATGTTGCGGCTCCAGGCAAGCGCAGCGGTGAGCGTCATGGAGCCTTTTGATTTGAGGTCAGAGTTGCGCACCTTGGTTGCGCCGTTATCAAGCGTGAGCAGTGCCTCATCTTGAATCTTGGTAGTCGGCGTATAGAGGCCTGACTCCAGTGCAGCGACTGAGGTGATCGCCTTCATCACCGATCCAGGCTCATAGACGCTGGTCGTTGCTGGATTAATGAAACGGCCGGGGTCTCGCGCCGCCGTCACGCCGAAGTTGTTGGCATCGTAGGAGGGCCATGAGGCTGAGGAGATGATTGCGCCCGTATACGGGTCCATCACGATTGCGCTCACGGATTCGGCATCATCGGCGATCCCGGCCGTCGCAACCTCCTGCTCAACCAGGGTCTGCAGCGTGGCGTCGATGCAGAGCTGCAGGTTTGATGGGGTTCGACCTGTCGTTACCTGCGTCGTTTCTAGCTGACCATCAGTGCCACGCACCGTTGTGCTGACGCTCGCCGCACCGGCGAGCTGCTCGTTGTAATACTCCTCAAGGCCGTACTGGCCACCCCCATCCGAGTTAACGAATCCGAGGATGTGGCTCGCAAGTGTCGTGCCCACACCGCCGCCTGGCTGCGGATAGAGGCGAACGCGAACCTCTTCGAGGGTCACACCACGGACGCGATCCGCGGCGATCTCCCCTCGCACGATGTCCGTCTGAGCATCATCGAGCGCTGGGAGGAGCACGGCCCACTTGCGACCAGACTCAAGCACGGCGCGAACCTTGGTGGCGTTCGACGGGCTCAACGCGAGTGCAGTGACCAGCGCGTCAGCCGTCGATGCCCGATCTGCCGCTGAGAGCGCCGCCCCTTGGGAGAGGAGGCGGTGGCGCAGCACCGTTGTGGCCAGCACGACGGCACCGGTGCGGTCCGTGATGGTGCCCCGAATGGGCTCGTTGGTGACGGTTGTCCGCAACTGGGCGGCACCGGCATCAAGCAGTCGATCGCGAGCAACAACCTGCCAGTAGCCGAGTCGTGCCACACAGACGGCGGCGATGAGGATCAGTACGAACGTGACGATGTTGGCGCGGAGGCGTGAGTCGGTGCGCACGGTCCGCGGATCCGGCGCCATTTAGCGAACCTCCACAACAAGCGGGTCCGCTAGTTGCACAACGCCGAGGCTGGTCACGCGTCGGCGTACCGCTGGCTCACGACCGAGTCGGCTCATGTCTGTCTCGCCGACGCGAATCTCCTCCATCAGCCGGGTCTGCTCATCGATCAAGGTGGTCACCTTCGCGCTCGACGTTGCGATCTCAATCGAGAGGATGGTCAGAATAAAGAAGGCACCGAAGATGACGGCGGTCGGCATGAGCCACGAGCCGAGCTTGGCGCTGAGGCCACCGTGGCGCTCCACCGCGTTCCATGAAGAGACGCCGATGCGCCCACGCGGAGTGGCACCCGGAATCACCGCCGTACGCGGGACCGGAGTTCCTGGGGCGGGCCGCGTGCCGACGCGAATGGAGCCAGTTCCTACGGCGGCGCTTATCGGCCGGAAGGCGTTTCGAATTGCGATGCGCTGCCGTGCTGCAGCGGCGGCTCGGCTGTCGGAGATTCGTGGCTGATACGGTGGTGTCACCAGCTGTGCGCCGCGGATTGAGCGGCCGATCGTGGTCATGCTGCACGCTCTAGTCGCTCTGCCGCTCGAAGCTTAGCGCTGCGACTGCGTGGGTTTGCAGCAATCTCTTCTTCGCTTGCAGTGATGGGGTGCTTGTTAATGAGGCGCAGCGTTGCCTGATTCGCGCAAGTGCAGACGGGAACACGCGGCGGGCAGATGCAGACGCGCGCAGCGGCAGCAAACGCCTGCTTCACAATGCGATCTTCAAGAGAGTGATACGTAAGGACAACAACACGCCCACCGACGCGAAGTGCGGCGATCGCTGCGGCAAGCGCCGTGCTGAGGGCGGTGAGTTCGTCGTTGACCGCAATGCGCAGCGCCTGGAAGACGCGCGTCGCTGGATGGATCCGTGATGGTGGGCCGTAGCGCTTCGGCACGCTCTGTTCCACGAGTGCGGCGAGTCCCTCTGCGGTGGTGATTGGCGCACTCCCGCGCGTTGCAACGATGGCTCGCGCAATCTTTGCTGCGTGGGGCTCTTCGCCGTAGTCGCGGAAGATCTGCTCAAGCTCCGCAGCGCCCGCTTGTGCAATCAGCTCAGCCGCCGATTCACCGGTGCGCGTGTCAAAGCGCAGGTCGAGGAGTCCACCGGCGCGAATTCCAAATCCGCGTTCGCGGTCAACTAGCTGGTCAGAGGAGAGTCCGAGATCGAAGTAGACGCCGTCAACCTCGCTGAAACCGGCATCGGTGATGGCGCGCGCAAGGTGTGTGCTGCTCCCGTGGAATGTGGAGAGGCGGTCGCCGAAGCGAGCGAGTCGCACGCGGCTCATCTCGATCGCGCCACCATCCGCATCAATGCCGAGAAGGAGTCCGCGTGGCCCTGCGCTCTCAAGCACCGCTTCGGCGTGTCCGCCGCCACCGAGGTTGGCGTCGACGTAGGTGCCGTCGGGGCGCACCGCCAGGGCGCCGAGCAGTTCTGTCAGTAAGACGGGGCGATGGAGGGTCGCACCCGTCGCCATTAGAAGCCGAGCTCCTCGAGTTGTGCGGCGAGGGCGTCAGAAGATTCCATGCCGCCGCGATACGAATCCCAGCGCTTCGGCGTCCAAATTTCGGCGTGATCGCGTGCGCCGACAACCATCGCTTCGGCGTCGAGCTGCCCCCAGGTTCGCAGCGTTGCAGGGAGAAGCAGGCGGCCCTGTGCGTCGAGCTCCACCTCAAAGGCGCTGCCGAAGAGGAAGCGGGCAAATTCACGTGCGGTGGCGTTGCCGGTAGGCAGGGCGGCGACGCGGGCGGCGAGGTCATCCCACGCGGCGCGTGGAAAGATCGCCAGGCAGTTGTCGAGCCAACGGGAGACGAAGGCACCCTCATCGAGCTGCGCTCGGAAACGCGCAGGGACCGCAACGCGTCCCTTTCCATCGATGGCATGACGATATTCGCCGGTAAACACCAGTACACCCTCCGCCGCGGCCCACTGGGAGGTGTTACCCCACCTTCCCCCACTTGGAACCACTTAGGTGCATCTTGCCCCCACCAATCGCCCCTGTCAAGG
>JAEMRB010000132.1 GCA_016463555.1 Chloroflexota bacterium | reverse complement strand
CTCTCCACACCAGTGCGCCGATTCCTTCGCACGAATGCCATTGCCTCAGTTGGAGCGGGCTTTGCTCCCTACCTTTCGGTGTACGCGATCGTCATCTTGAAGCAAGATGCCGCATACGCCATCCTCCTCTCCGCGGTTGGCTCTGCTGCGGCGCTCATTGGCTCCATCCTGATCGGCGCATGGCTGGAGCGTGGGTCAGCGAGCCGCCTCTACCGTGTCTCACTCGTAGTTCGTGGAATTGGCATGGGCTCATCGCTCCTCGCCGGACCGTGGAATCCGTATGCGCCTCTCGTCCTCTTGGTGGTGACGGTGGTGATCACCGTAGGGTTTGCCGCCGGAATCCTCTCCGCGCAGGAGCGTCTCTTGCGCCTGGCAGCTCCCGGGGAATCGGTACGCGCACAGTCAATCTATGGCGCCACGAACGCCGCCGCCCTCGCAACGGGGCAGGCGGTTGGCGTCGCAGTTTTGGCACTCTTGCCCATTACCTATGTCACCTACGTCGGCATCTTTATCGTGACGGCGGCCTTCCGCCTCGTGGCGGCAGCCACTGCGGATGTGGGCGACGACTGGAACAGCGCGACCCGCATTCATCACGGCAACGAGATGCCTACCGAAACGGCCCTTGAGTCACAGCGCTAGGCGCAGGGCTACACTGACCCCAGCGCCACCCCTCGTGGGGAGGCAAGAGCGTGCGAGCCGCCCGTGGCCCGCCCAAGGAGGGATGCGATGCGCGTACCAGTAGAGATGCCCCGACTCGGCTACGACAGCGAGGTTGGCAAGATCGGCGCTTGGACGGCGAAGGTCGGCGACACCGTGACCGCAGGCCAGCCGATTGGCGAGCTCGAGACCGAGAAGGCCACCGTTGAGTTCGAGGCTCCGGTCGCCGGAACGCTCGTTGAGATCGTGCACGCCGCGGGCGCTGAAGTCGCCGTTGGCGCCGTGATCGCCTACGTCGAAGACGGCAAGTAAGCCGAACTCGCGCATGCCAAAGCCAGGGCGAACGCCCGTTGAGTTCACGCCAATGCGCACGGCGATCAGCCGTCGCATGGTGGAGTCCAAAGCAAAGGCGCCGCACTTCTACGTCTCGACCGACATTGAGATGGATGCGGTCGTTGCCGCCAACGAGGCGCTCAACGCCGGGCGCACCGGTGACGATCGCGTCACCCTCACTGCGTGGTTGGTGCGCGCCCTCGCGCAATCGCTCGTTGCCTACCCTGCACTCAACGCGGTGTGGGAGGGCGAGGCCCTTGAGCGCTCTACGCCAATCAACATCGGCATCGCGATTGCGATTCCCGACGGCCTCGTTGCGCCGGCACTTCTTGATTGCGCAGCCAAAGACCTCGCCACAATTTCAGCGGAGCTGCGCGACCTGGTCGCGCGCACCAAGATCGGCAAGTTGCGCCCTGCAGAATTCACCGAGCAGACGTTCACCCTCTCGAACCTTGGTTCGTTCCCGGTGACGCAGTTCACCGCCATCGTCACGCCGCCGCAGGTGGCGATCTTGGCGACGGGTCGCAGTGAGTCGCGTGCCGTGGTGCGCGATGGCGCCGTGGTGGCGCGCACGATGTTGACCGCAACGCTCTCCGCCGACCATCGCGCCGTTGATGGTGCACTGGTCGCCGCCTTCCTCGGCGACCTCAAGTCGCGACTCGAGGCACCGGCCGGACTCGCCTGACGCCGATGAGTAGTCAGCCGCTCGGCGATCGATCGAACTACCAGCGCGGACGCCTCGACGCCAACGATCTTCTCCCCGACCCGGTCGACCAGTTCCACCGTTGGGTCAACGAGGCGATCGCCCAGCAGGTCCCCGAGCCACTCGCCGCCGCCCTCGCCACCGCCGATGAGGCGGGGAACCCGAGCGTCCGCATGATCCTAATCCGCGGCATCGGCCCCGAGGGGATCGACTTCTATACGAACCACGGGAGCCGTAAGGGGCGCGACCTCGCCGCCAGGCCAGCGGCAGCCCTCACCCTCTGGTGGCCGACACTAGAGCGACAGGTGCGCCTCTCAGGGCTGGTAGCCCGCCTCTCGGAGGCCGAGTCTGCCGCCTACTTTGCTAGCCGCCCCCGCGAGAGCCAGCTCGGTGCCTGGGCCAGCGCCCAGGGGGAGCCGATCGCCGATCGTGCCGCACTCGAGGCCGCCCTGAGCGCGGTGGCGGCCAGTCAGGCGCCCACCCCCGAAGCCCTGCCGGCCCTCCCGACGCACTGGGGCGGCTACCGCGTCACCC
>JAEMRB010000038.1 GCA_016463555.1 Chloroflexota bacterium | reverse complement strand
GCTTCGCAAGCGGACCTGAGACCCACGGCGCCGACCATCACCGCGAGCCAGGCTCGATCGGTGCCGGTACGACCCCAGGTCGTGTCTACCGCGGCACCCGCATGGCTGGCCACATGGGTGTGGATCGCACCACCATTCAGAAGGTCACCATCATTCGCTCCGACGGCGCGCAGAACCTGCTGCTCCTCAAGGGCTCGGTTCCTGGCGCGAAGAACGCACTCGTCATGGTGAGCAAGGCGGAGCAGATCTAATGACTACTGTTGACGTCTTCTCGAAAGCAGGAGCCAAGGTGGGAACCGTTGAGTTGCCTGCCGCCTTCTCTTCGCCAGTGAATGAGGCGCTCATCCACCAGGCCGTTGTCTCGCAGCTCGCCGGCCGACGCACGGGCACGCACGCTACGAAGAAGCGCGGTGCCGTTGCCGGTGGTGGCCGCAAGCCATGGAAGCAGAAGGGGACCGGTCGCGCACGACAGGGTTCCACGCGTTCGCCACAGTGGAAGGGCGGCGGTGTTGTCTTCGGGCCACAGGTCCGTTCACACGAGATTCCATTCCCGAAGCGCATGCGCCGTGCAGCCCTCTTGGGCGCCCTCGCCGCTAAGGTCGAAACGCTCAAGATCATTGACGTGCTCGGCATCGAGACACCAAAGACGCAGGTGATCGCCGGTATGTGCTCCGCCCTCAAGGCCGGCAAGCATGTGCTCGTGGTCTCGCCGACTGTCGGCACCGCCCTGGTCAAGTCTGCAGCGAACATCCCGCACCTCTCGGTGCTGCGCGCCGACTCGCTCAACGTTGTTGACCTCGTCAATGCCGACACGATCATCGTGGAGCAGGCAGCCCTTGCCGAGATCCAGGAGGTGTACGGATGAACCGCACCCCACACGAGACGATCCTTCGCCCCGTGATCTCCGAGAAGTCGATCTTGCAGTCGCAGACCGGCACGTACACCTTCGCCGTGCACGCCGACGCCTCCAAGATTGAGATCGCCGCCGCCATCGCCTCGCTCTTCACCGTCAAGGTGAAGGAGGTCAACGTGCTCACCACCAAGGCGAAGGAGACGCGCGGCACACTCGCCCGCAGCCGCTTCCCAGGTAAGACGACCCCATGGCGCAAGGCCATGGTCACCCTCGCCCCTGGCGAGAAGATTCAGTTCTTCGAAGGAGTCTAACCATGGCACTTCGTCGATTGAAGCCAACCAGCGCCGGCGTCCGTGGCATGACCATGCCAACGTTCGACGAGATCACGACCAGCGAGCCGCACAAGCCGCTCACCGAGAAGCTCGTGCGTGGTTCAGGGCGTAACTTCCAGGGGAAGATCACCGTTCGTCACCGCGGTGGCGAGCAGAAGCGCCTCTATCGCAAGATCGACTTCCGCCGCAACAAGTTCGGCGTGCCAGCCCGCGTGGCGACCGTTGAGTACGATCCGAACCGCTCGGCGCGCATCGGCCTTCTGAACTACGCCGATGGCGAGAAGCGCTACATGCTCCTGCCAAACGGTCTCTCAGTTGGCGACAACGTGGTCTCGGGTCCGGATGCTGAAGCGAAGGTCGGAAACGCCCTGCCGCTCGGTCGCATGCCGCTCGGTACAACGGTCCACAACATTGAGCTCGTTCCAGGGAAGGGCGGCCAGATGGTCCGCTCCGCCGGAACCGCCGCACAGCTCGTCGCCAAAGAGGGCACATTTGCCACCATTCGTATGCCCTCCGGCGAGATGCGTCTCGTCCCACTTCTCTGCATGGCAACCGTGGGCCAGGTGTCGAACCTTGACCACGAGAACATGGCGATCGGTAAGGCCGGGCGCGCGCGACACATGGGCAAGCGCCCAGAGGTCCGTGGCTCTGCAATGAACCCGGTCGATCACCCTCACGGCGGTGGCGAAGGCAAGGCCCCAACGGGTATGCCTCCGAAGACGCCTTGGGGCAAGCCTGCGATGGGTCTTCGTACCCGCCGCAATAAGTTGACGCAGCGGCTGATCGTCCGCTCGCGACACGCACGCTGATCGAGGAGGAGGCTTAATGTCACGTTCGTCTAAGAAGGCTCCGTTCATCGAGAAGCGGCTCCTTGCGCGCGTTCAGGCAATGAACGCGATCAATGAGAAGCGCGTCGTGAAGACCTGGTCGCGCGCATCGGTCATCTATCCAGACTTCATCGGCCACACCGTGGCGGTCTACAACGGCCGCAAGCATGTGCCGGTCTTCATCACCGAGAACATGGTCGGGCACCGCCTCGGCGAGTTCTCGCCAACGCGCACCTTCAAGGGCCACCAGCGCGTCGACCGAACAACGGCGGTGGCCTCGTGAGCATTCGCGTGAAGGCAACGGCGAAGTACGTGCGCGGCTCGACCCGCCGTGCTCAGCTCGTGGTGCGAGCGATCATGGGGAAGTCTGTGGCTGATGCCACGGCGATCCTGCGCTTCCTGCCGCACTCCTCGGCCCGCGATGTCGCCTCCGTATTGAAGAGCGCAACGGCCAACGCCGAAGCGAACCACAGTATTCCGGCCGACCGCCTCTTCGTGGTCGACGCCAGTGCCGACGAGGGTCCAACCTTGAAGCGCTTCCGACCTCGCGCGCAGGGGCGAGCCTTCGCCATCCATAAGCCAATGACCCACATCACCGTCGTCGTAAGCGCAAAGGAGGCCTGACCATGGGACAGAAGGTTCACCCAGTAGGCTTCCGACTCGGCATCACGAAGACGTGGTCTGCCCAGTGGTACGCCGACAAGGACTACACCAAGCTCCTCCAGGAAGACCTGCGCATTCGTAAGTTGATCGACGTGAAGTTGGCCGCGGCTAGCATCTCGAAGGTTGAGATCGAGCGCGGCTTGAACTACGTCACCGTGACCGTTCACTCGGCAAAGCCGGGTGTTGTGATCGGCAAGGGCGGCCAGAACGTTGAAGTGCTCCGCGCTGCGATCGGTGAGATCAGCGCCGGCAAGGTCAAGCTTGAGATCAAGGAGATCCGACAGCCAGACCTCGACGCCTATCTCGTTGCCGCATCCATCGGCGCGCAGTTGGTCCGACGCATCGCCTTCCGCAAGGCGCTGAAGCAGGGGATCCAGCGTTCGATGAAGGCTGGCGCAAAGGGCGTGAAGATCATGGTCTCCGGTCGACTTGGCGGCGCTGAGATGAGCCGCACCGAGTGGGACCGCGACGGTCGACTTCCGCTGCACACGCTTCGCGCCGATATTGACTTCTCCGTCTTCCACGCCACGACCACATTCGGTCAGATTGGCGTGAAGGTCTGGATCTACCGTGGCGACGCTCCGGCCGATGTGCTGAAGCCGAAGCCGCTCTCTGAAAACGCAGGATCGGGGGCATAACGATGTTGATGCCGAAGCGAGTCAAGTGGCGCAAGGTTCAGCGAGGCCGCATGTCCGGCCCTGCTAAGTCTGGTCGCACCGTGGCCTTCGGCGACTTCGGCATTGCCACGACCGAGCCAGCCTGGGTCACCGCCCGCCAGATCGAGGCTGCCCGTCGCGCAATGACGCGCCAGATCAACCGCGGTGGCAAGGTCTGGATCCGCATCTTCCCCGACAAGCCAATCACCAAGAAGCCTGCCGAAACCCGCATGGGTTCCGGTAAGGGCGCCCCTGACCAGTGGGTCGCCGTGGTCAAGCCAGGGCGCATCCTGTTCGAAATGGCCGGCGTCACGCGCGCAGAGGCCGTTGAGGCTTTCCGCCTCGCCAGCATGAAGCTCCCGGTGAGCACGGTGATCGTGGAGCGCTCGGCCGACCTCGGCGAGGTTGTCTTCGGCAAGAAGTTCCTGCAGAAGGTGGCCCTCGGACTACCAACGACGGAAGAGGCACCAGCCGCTGGAGCTGCTGCACCGAAGGAGCCTGAGCTCGTGAAGCCGGTGAAGCCTGCCAAGGAGGTCGAGGCATGATTGAGATCGCCCAGGTCCGCAACATGACTGATGCTGAGTTGGTCCAGGCCATCGCTGACGCGAAGCGTGACCTTTGGCAGGCTCGATTCGAGCTGTCGACCCGCCAGTTGAAAGACACGAGTGTCGTAAACAAGACGCGCAAGACCATCGCGCGCCTGCTGATGGTCCTGGCCGAGCGCCAGGCCGCACAGAAGGCATAGGGGGAGTTATGAGCGAGCAGCATCTAGGAAAGCGCAAGACACAGACCGGCCGTGTTGTCAGCGATAAGGGTGACAAGACGATCGTGATCTCTGTGGAGCGCCTCGCGCAGCACCCTGTCTACAAGCGCGTCATTCGCCGCACCGCTCGATTCATGGCACATGACGAGCTCAACGACGCCAAGATCGGCGACCTCGTCACCGTTGAAGAGTCTCGACCACTCAGCGCCCGCAAGCGCTGGACGCTCGTCAAGGTTGTCAAGCGCGGCGAGTCACAGGAGGGGGCACTGTGATTCAGACCGGTACCCGCCTCCGCGTCGCCGACAACTCTGGCGCAAAGGTCATTGAGTGCTTCCGCATCCTCGGTCGCGGCCGGGCAACCACCGCCTACGTTGGCGACGTGATCGTCGCTGCAGTGAAGCAGGCGACACCAAACGCTGGCGTCAAGAAGGGCGATGTCGTGAAGGCAGTCGTCGTGCGCACCGTGAAGGAGATCTCGCGGCCTGATGGCAGCGTGATCCGCTTCGACGAGAACGCCGCCGTGCTGATCGCCGCTGACGGCAACCCACGAGGCACCCGCATCTTTGGGCCAGTCGCGCGCGAGCTGCGCGATCGGGACTACATGAAGATCATCTCGCTCGCGCCGGAGGTGCTCTAATGCGTTCGGTTTACGAGACGACCACAGAGATTCGCGTCGGCGACACCGTTTCGGTGCTCAGCGGCAAGGATGCAGGGAAGCGTGGCAGCGTTGAGCGCCTCGTGGCTCCAGGCAAGGTTGTTGTGACCGGCCTCAACATCGCCAAGAAGCATCAGAAGCCACGCCAGAAGATGGCGAACGGCTCACAGGCGCCAACGGTTGAGCCTGGTGGCATCATTGAGATTGCCATGCCGCTCGCCCTCGCCAAGGTCGCTGTGGTCTGCCCGAAGTGCGACCGACCAATTCGCCTCAAGGCGGGACGAACCGCCGATGGCAAGAAGCAGCGCCTCTGTGGCCGCTGCGGCACCGTCATCGGTGGCAAGAAGGAGGCTGCCAAGTGAGCCAGCTGAAGCAGCGCTATACGGCTGAAGTGATTCCGGCCCTGAAGAGCGAGTTCGGCTACACGAACGCGATGCAGGTGCCACGCCTCCAGAAGATCGTGGTCAACATTGGCCTCGGCGAGGCACTGACGAACGCCAAGGCTATCGATGCGGCCGTGGGCGATCTCGCCCTGATCACCGGTCAGCGCGCGATCGTCACCAAGGCGAAGAAGTCCATCGCGACCTTCAAGGTCCGCGAGGGGAACCCAATCGGCGCAAAGGTCACCCTGCGTGGCGAGCGCATGTGGGACTTCCTTGAGCGACTCACCCGCGTCGCCCTGCCACGCATCCGCGACTTCCGCGGCGTGTCGGGCAAATCATTCGATGGCCGTGGCAACTACACCCTGGGCATGAAGGAGCAGCTCTCCTTCCCTGAGGTGGAGTTCGACAAGATCGACCGACTTCGAGGTCTCGAAGTCACAATCGTAACGACGGCGAAGAGCGATGAGGAGTCTAAGAAGCTCCTCTCTCTGCTCGGCATGCCGTTCGCGAACTGAGGGGGCTGAGATGGCGAAGAAGTCGTTGGTACTAAAGTCGGCAGCGCCGGCAAAGTTTTCTACGCGGAAGTACAGCCGTTGCGCCCTCTGTGGGCGCCCACGTGCATTCATCCGTCGATTCGGCCTCTGCCGGATCTGTTTCCGAGAGCGTGCCCTGGTCGGAATGATCCCGGGCGTCACGAAGTCGAGTTGGTGAGAATATGAACGTCACTGATCCAATTGCAGACATGCTCACTCGCATCCGGAACGCGTCGCGCGCCCGGCATGCCGAGGTGCTCGTCCCAGCCTCCAAGCTGAAGCTCCAGATGGCCCGCATCCTTGTGGATGAGGGGTTCGTCGCCTCCTTCGTGGAGACCAAGAAGGGCCCTGAGAACTACCTCCAAGTCACCCTGAAGTACGTCGATGGCAAGGTGCCAGTCGTCTCAGGCCTCAAGCGCATCAGCAAGCCTGGGCTAAGGGTTTATGCTGGTAAGACAGAGATTCCGCGCGTGCTCGGCGGCCTCGGTGTTGTCATCCTGAGCACATCAAAGGGGATCATGACCGGAGCGCAGGCCCACAAGGCCCAGCTCGGCGGCGAGATCCTCGCCTACGTCTGGTAGAGGAGGGGACTGATGTCACGAATCGGACGCAAGCCCATCGCCGTACCAGCAGGGGTGAAGGTCACCATTGAGGGTCGAACCGTTTCGGCCACCGGGCCGAAGGGGACCCTCTCGCGTGAGATCCCTGGCGCAATCACGTTCATCCTCGAGGCGGATGTGATTACCGTGGCGCGCCCCGATGACAGCAAGACCAACCGCGCGATGCACGGCCTCTGCCGCACCCTCATCGCCAATATGGTCGAGGGTGTTGCCACCGGCTTCCGCACCGATCTTGAGATCAACGGCGTCGGCTATCGCGCCGCGAAGGCGGGGAACAAGTTGACACTTGCCCTTGGCTACAGCCACCCAATTGAGATCAACCCACCAGCCGGGATTACCTTCGAAGTGGACGGCCAGACGAAGGTTGCCGTTCTCGGCGCAAACAAGGAGCTCGTCGGCCAGATCGCCGCAGAGATCCGCTCGCTTCGTAAGCCCGAGCCATACAAGGGGAAGGGCATCAAGTACGTCGACGAGGTCATCCGCCGCAAGGCCGGTAAGGCCGGAAAGGTCGGTGCCAAGTGAGCCGCGTAACGACACGCGTCGCGTCGCGTAAGCGCCGCCACTTCGGAATTCGACTGACCATTGAGGGCTCAGCTGCACGACCGCGACTCGCGATCTTCCGCAGCCTGAACCACATCTACGCGCAGGTGATTGATGACGCAACCGGGAAGACCCTGGCGGCGGCCTCTACCCTCGACGCAACGGTGAAGGGCGACGCCAAGCGCACGAAGGTGCAGGAGGCTGCCGAAGTTGGAACCCTCATTGCTGAGCGAGCAAAGACCGCTGGAGTGGCGAAGGTTGTCTTCGACCGCGCTGGATTTAAATATCATGGGCGCCTGAAGGCGCTCGCAGACGCTGCCCGGGCTGCCGGGCTTGAGTTCTAGGAGGGCACTGAGATGGCGAGAATTGACGCGTCGAAGCTGACCCTCGCGGAGAAGGTCGTGCAGATCAATCGCGTAGCGAAGGTAGTTAAGGGCGGACGACGCTTCACCTTCTCTGCGCTCGTCGTCGTTGGCGATGGCCAGGGTCACGTTGGCGTGGGCATCGGCAAGGCCGGCGAAGTGCCCGAGTCAATCCGCAAGGGGACCGAAGACGCGAAGAAGAACCTCATCCGCGTGCCGTTCCTTGGCACCACCATTCCGCACGAGGTGTCGGCCGAGCACTCCGCCAGCCGCGTGATGCTGAAGCCAGCCTCACAGGGAACTGGCGTGATCGCTGGCGGCGCAATTCGCGCGATCATCACCGCTGCGGGCATCCACGACATTCTCTCCAAGGTCTACGGCTCGTCAAATCCCGTGAACGCAACCCGCGCCGCGATTGAGGCGCTCTCGCAGCTGCGCACGGCTGAGCAGATCTCAGCGGCACGTGGCAAGCGCGTCCGCATCCGCGTCGGCGGCCAAGAGTCGACGCCAGAGGTGCACCATGGCTGAGAAGTACATCAAGGTCACCCAGGTCAAGAGTGAGCTCGGGCATGTTGCGCGAAACCGCGGCACGATTCGTGCGCTCGGCCTCGACCGCATCGGTGACACCAACCTGCTCCCCGACAATCCAGCCGTTCGCGGCATGGTGCGCCAGGTGAACTTCCTCGTCTCGGTCGATGAGTTGACCGGTGACGAGGCTGCGACCGCGGCGACTGCAGTCGCAACGAAGAAGGCACAGAAGGCGAAGAAGCCTGCCAAGGTGAAGAAGGCGAAGGTGACCAAGTGAAGCTCCATGATCTGCAGCCAGCACCAGGGTCAAAGAAGAAGCGTATTCGTGTCGGCCGCGGTATTGCTGCTGGGCGCGGTAAGACTGCCGGTTACGGTACGAAGGGCCAGACCTCGCGAAGCGGTGGGAGCATCCCAGCGTGGTTCGAAGGTGGCCAGACGCCAATCCATCGCCGCATTCCAAAGCTTCGCGGCTTCCGCAATGTTCTGCGCGTCGAAGTCGCGGTCGTCAATGTTGGTCGCATTCAGCAGTGGATCGACGCTGGCCGCCTGAAGGGCGAGAGCCCGCTCAGCGTGAACGCCGACATCCTTGCCGCAGCGGGCCTCCTCAAGACTCGAGGGAAGCCGTTGAAGGTGCTCGGCACCGGTGAGATTTCGACGAAGATCCTCTTTGCCGCCAACTCGTTCACCGACAGTGCCGTGGCCAAGATCAGGGCCGCTGGCGGTGACATCACGGTGTATGAGAGCGCCACTCCAGCCTCAGCGGCCCCAGTCGGGGTCAAGGCGGGGAAGAACGCTCCGACACCAGGGAAGAGGGCTCCAGCAAAGCGTGCCACCAAGGCCGCACAGGCCGACGGCGCAGACGCCTAAGGTCTAGGTCGCAAGCAGGCACGTTGCGCCTACGTATAGCGGGGAAGGAGACGAACGATGATTGACACCCTAGTGAACGCGTTCCGAACCCCCGAGATCCGACGCAAGCTCTTCTTCGTCGCCGGGATGCTCATCGTCTTCCGCCTTTTGAGCCATGTTCCCGTGCCAGGAGCCGATCCGGCGGCCCTCTCGAACTTCTTCAAGGACAACGCCCTCTTCGGCCTCCTCGACCTCTTCTCCGGTGGTGGTCTGGCGCGATTCAGCGTCGTCGGCCTGGGCTTGAACCC
>JAEMRB010000037.1:5937-8882 GCA_016463555.1 Chloroflexota bacterium | reverse complement strand
GCCGGTCGCGCCGGTCGCGTGCTGTCGCGCGTGCTCGAAGAGCTGAAGCCGTGGGGCGAGTTTGAGATTGCCGTTACACGCGCGGGTGAGGATCGCCCTGCGCAGCGCATCGTGCGCGAAGCGGTGGCGAACGGCGTGACGCGCATCGCCGTGCTCGGCGGTGATGGCACCGCGAGCCAGGCGCTTAACGGCCTTCGTCAACCCGATGGCAGCATTGCGCCGGTGCAGCTGGGGCTGATTCCCGCCGGTACTGGGCGTGACTTTGCGCGCACGATCGGCAGTTCACGCGAACCCATCGAGGCGGCCCGGCAGCTGGCTCGCGGCGGGGCGCCGCGCACCATTGATGTTGGCCAGATTGAGCTCAGCGACGGGAGCATGCGCCTCTTCCTGAACATCGCCTCATTCGGCGTCACGGCTCGCATCGCCCACGCCCTTGAGGAGTTTCCACAGCTGAAGCGCCATGCTGGCGCCCTCGCCTTTGGGCTTGCCACGATGCGTGCCGGTGCGAGCTATGCGCCCGACTTGGTTGAGGCGCGTGTCGACGCGCACGAGCCCGAGCGCGGCCCCGTTGCCGCCATGGCGATTGCCAATGGCGCCTGGTTCGGCGGTGGCATGCATGTTGCGCCGCCGGCGCGCATTGATGACGGGCGATTTGAGGTGGTCCGCTTCGGCGACATCGCCCGCAGCGACTTCGTGGTCAGCCTGCCGCTCCTCTATAAGGGGACCCACTACGCGCACCCGAAGGTGACCGTCTCGCAGGGGGCCGACGTCTTCGCCGCCCCGGCGGGTGGCCCTGAGGCACGCGCCATAGAGATCGAGGCCGACGGCGAGATCGTGGGGCGCCTCCCCGCACGTTTTACCGTGCTCCCTGCGGCGGTCACGCTGCTCACCTAGCAGGGGCTACCCAGACGGCTATCCAGCGTGCATACTCCCTATCCAGCCCCCATGGGGCACCCGCCTGGGAGTAGGAGGCACGACATGGACGCAACGGAGATTCTGAAGAGCAACGCTATCGCGGTCGCCGCCGCCGATGCCGCCTGGGTGAATCCGCGCGATCCGGCCAAGGCCGTTGGTGCCGATGGTCAGCCACTCCGCAGCCGCCGCGCCCCAAAGTGGGCCGATGTGCCGAATGAGCAGTGGGACGACTGGCGTTGGCAGCTCAGCAACCGCGTCAACTCGCTCGAAGAGATCGGTGAAATCCTCGAGCTCACCGACGACGAGCGCGAAGGCCTCTCCGCCGACGGGAAGTTCCGCGTCGACATCACCCCGTACTTCATCAGCCTGATCGACCCGAAGGATCCGAACGATCCGATCCGTCGTCAGGTGATCCCGGTCGGCTCAGAGCAGCAGGCGTTCACCGCAATGATGGAAGACTCGCTCGGCGAGGATCGCCACTCCCCAGTGCCAGGCCTGGTGCACCGCTACCCCGACCGCGTGCTGATGCTCGTCACCACGCAGTGCGCCTCGTACTGCCGCTACTGCACACGTTGCCGCATCGTTGGTGATCCAACGCAGAACTTCAACAGCAAGGATCACGAGGCGCAGCTCGACTATCTGCGCCGCACACCACAGGTGCGCGACGTACTGATCAGCGGTGGTGACGGACTAACCCTCGCACCGAAGCTCTTCGAGAAGATCCTGCGCGGACTGCGCGACATTCCGCACATCGAGATCATTCGCATCGGCTCACGCGTGCCAGTCTTCATGCCGCAGCGCGTCGACGACGAGCTCTGCGAGATGCTCGCCAAGTACCACCCACTCTGGATGAACCTGCACTTCAATCACGCGCAGGAGATCACCCCAGAAGTTTCGCGCGCCGTTGACAAGCTCACGCGCGCCGGCATCCCAGTTGGCAACCAGTCGGTGTTGCTCGCGGGCGTGAACGACTGCGTGCACATCATGCGCAAGCTGGTGCACAAGCTCGTCGAGAATCGCATTCGCCCGTACTACATCTATCAGTGCGACCTGGTTGAAGGCTCTGGCCACTTCCGTACACCTGTTGGCAAGGGGCTCGAGATCATCGAAGGTCTGCGCGGTCACACCAGCGGTTACGCGGTGCCGACCTACGTCATTGACTCGCCAGGTGGTGGCGGCAAGATTCCAGTGATGCCGAACTACCTGATCTCGTATAGCGACCACAAGGTGGTGCTGCGTAACTACGAGGGGTACATCAGCACGTACGAAGAGCCGGAGCACTACACGCGACACGACGCCACCAAGTGCGTTGACTGCCGCAGCTCACGCCCTGAGCCAGGACAAGAGGGGATCTTCGGTCTGCTCGCTGGCCACGAGATGTGGATCGAGCCGAAGGGCCACGCCGAGATGCATAGCCGCGGCAACACCGAGGCACATCGCCTGCAGGATCCGTCGAAGTGGCAGCCACTCGGCATCGGCGGCGCCGTTGAGGGCACGGCGCGCGAGCCGCTCGAGGTGCTCCCAGCCGGCACCATCGCACGCCCGAAAGAGGGCGAGCCGAGCGCCGCGGCGCACGGGGAGCTGCTCTAACTCTTCTCGGTGAGCGGTGCGATACTGCGCATTATGAGTAAGCCTGACAACGCCACCCTTCCGCTCCCATGGCCTCCCGTGATTGCCGAGGCGCGATCGCCGTTCACGGCGGTTCGCGTGGCAACGCTGATGCTGGCGCGGAGCCGCGGTGAGCGTGAGCGGTTGGCTGACATTGCCGATGCGCTGAATGCGGTGCACCTTGATTGGCTCTTTGAGCGCAGGGTTGTGGCCGACGAGCTGCTGCAGCTGCAGGCGAACTGGTTCAGCGACTTCCGCACCACGACCGGCTTCATCGTGGAAGATGGCGACCAGGGTGCCGTAGTGACACTCGAGTCCTCATCGCGCATGACCGGCTGGCTGGAGCGCCAGGTGGCCAAGGCGCACGACGCCTGCAACGCCGAGCTGAGCGCCTTCGCCAAGAGCGATCGCGCCACGGGCGA
>JAEMRB010000037.1:0-5837 GCA_016463555.1 Chloroflexota bacterium | reverse complement strand
GTGGTGGCCGCCAAGGGCGCTGTGCTGCGCGCCTCACTCGACGCGGTCGAGCGACTCGGCATGCCCTTCCTTGGCGAAACGAAGGGGCGCGCGCGCGACGAGAAGGAGGGCCTCCCTGATCATCTCTTCGAGGCGCCGCATGGCTTAACGGGAGGCACCGGTGCGCTGCAAGCGGCAATCGATGCCGCCCGTAAGGCGGCGAGCGAGCATGAAGACCACGCCCTAAACCGTAAGCGCACCCCCGCGAAGGGGGAGGGCGACGACATCTGGTAGCGGGCTCGCTTATGAGGCGCGGTGGTACCCTTACCCGCATGAGTCACCCACTGCACGGCGTCCGCCCCCTCGACCGCACCGCCGGGTTCCCGAGCGTCGTTGCGCCCCTCACCGCCGAGTGGGAGCAGCTCGCCGGCCGCGCCATCGTGGCCGCCGTTGAGCGCAATCCTGAACTCCGCGACCGTGTCGGCGACATTGGCCTACGCCACCTGATGCGCGACGCCCAGGTGGTGCTCGAGAAGCTCGCCGAGAGCGTCGCCTCTGGCAGCATCACCCCGCTGAAGAGCTTCACCGAACATGGCACCCCAACCTGGCGCCGCCGCCGCATCTCCATGGACGACGTCACCGATCTGTATGAGGGACTACGAGTGGCCGTGCCAAACGTGCTCGCCGGTGAGGCCGCCGCCTTCGCCGACCGCGCACTCCTCGAAGGGATCGCCGTGTTGAAGTGGCACCGCCGTCTCGGTGGCGACACGCGCAAGCGCAACCGCATCCTCGCGGCCATCTACAAGGGGGCGTAGCTATGACCATCAAGTGGGTACACGCCGATCCGCTCGTAATGAATGGAGAGCCATTCTTGTACGGCACGCGCCTCACCGTGCGGCGACTGCTTGAGCTCCGCGCATCGGGGTTTGACGGCGCACAGCTACTCAAGGAGATGCCCGAGCTGCGCATCGTTGGCATCGCACGCGCCTATGAATTCGCCGTGGCAAATCGCGAACACTATGAAGTGTTCTTTGATAGCGATGGCACGCTGTTGGGCCCAGAGCTCACACCAGAGGAGGCGAGCCTCGTATGACCGAAGAGACTCTCGCCGCTATCACTCCATTTGATGCGCAGAAGCGCGCCACCGAACTGGCCATCCTCGACGCGCTGCGCTCGGTCGTTGACCCCGAGATCGGCATGAACGTGGTCGAGCTTGCGCTCATTCGCCAGGTACTCGTGGGCGAGACCGAATCTGAAGTGAAGATGATCCTGACCACACCCTTCTGCCCATACGCAGGCTCGATGCTTGCGCAGGTAAAAGAGGCGGCGGAATCGGTGCTTGAGCATCCGGTGAAGGTCACACTCCTCGCTGAGCGCTGGGATCCGAAGGATGCGGGTCTAGCCTGGTGAGCGACGAGCTGAAGTTGCCAGCAAGCAAGGTCGCCACCGGCAAGGGTGACACTGGCACCACAGGCCTCCTCTTCGGCGGCGATCGAATCTCAAAAGACGATGTGCGCACCGAGGCGTACGGCACCATCGACGAAGCAACCGCCGCACTCGGCATGGCACGCGCCGAACTGATCGGCCTCACCGGCGAGGGGATCGCCGGGCTCGACGAAACCATCCTCTCCATTCAGCGCGACCTCTTTGTGATTGGCGCCGAACTCGCAACCAACCCAGAGGCGTGGAGCCGACTCGAAGAGGGGCGCACCAAGGTCTCACCAAAGATGCTGGCTCGCATCAATACGCTACTCGCCGCAACCGAAGCGGTGATCGAATTCCCAAAGGACTTCGTGATTCCAGGTTCGAGCAAGGCCTCATCGGCCATTGAGCTCGCGCGCACGATCATTCGCCGTGCGGAGCGCTGGTGCGTCACCCTCGGCCGCGAAGGCCTACTCCCAGGTGAGCACCTGTTGGCGTACCTGAACCGCCTCGCCGATCTCTTGTGGCTGCTCGCGCGCCAGGCGGAGAAGCTTGAAGCCTCGGCAACGCGTTCCGTTTCACAGACGCCCGTTCGCGACTAACGAACCCCTAGGAAAACTCCGCGTCACCAAGGATGTAGCGCACGGCGCCGGAGCTCTTGCGATAGCCCATCGACTCATAGAGGTGATGAGCACCAGTAAGCGATTCCGCATCCACATCGAGCGCTGATCCCTCGTAGCCGTCGCGCGCAGATCGGATCAGGTGTCGCTCAAGGAGCAAACGTGCGAGCCCCTTGTTGCGGTGCTCGCGGTGCACCCCAAGGTTGCCGAGCCATAAGACCCTGCCAATCGTCTCAGCATCTTGTGGGAACTCACTCGTTAGCTGCGACGCCACGAGCCTGCCTTGTGCATCCGTAATCGCCTCTGACATGCCGAGCCGCATCGACTCTGCACCCAAGTAGTCTCGCCAATCGGAGTGGCTCATTGACGAGGTGCCCCAGTGATCGGCGAAGCAGTGGTTTCGCAGTTGCCGTAGTGCTTCTGAGTCCACATCGGCGATCGCCACGGAGCGATAGTCATCTGGAATAGGCGCGTCAGCCAGGTTGGTGCTCGTTGGCCGTTCGGCAAAGCGCAGGAGCATATCGGTGTAGTAGCGAATTGGCCGCATCCCCGCCGCCACATAGAGTCGCTGTGCGCGTTGGTCACCCTCGACACACTGCGTCTGAATGGTTGCACCAGGGAACGGGTCGAGCAGCTCCTCGGCGCGGTCCTGTGACCAAGCGAAGAGGTGGCGACCGAGTTCGATCCCTTGGAACCCCGGGCGTACCCCGCCGAAGAGGTAGGCGCGCGGCTTCTCTGCGTCGGTCGCGGGCATGACCCAAGCCCAACCTGCAATCGCCCCGGCGGACTCCCGAACCACGATTACGTCGCTGCGAACATCAACCCCAGAGAAGGTGAGGTCTTCGCGCATGTCCCCCTCGCTGTACATCAGCGGGTTTCCCACCACGCGGGCGTTCTCGTTGGTGAGCGCGGTTAGTTCTGCGGCATCACGCTCAAGATCGATCCCGTGAGCGGTAAATCCCGTTGGGAGCGCGTTGACGAGGCGGATCAGTCGTTCAAGGCCTCGGCTCATAGGGATAGGGTAATATTAATTCCGACGAAACGTGTCAGAAATCCCCCCTCAGGAGGAGCAGTGAACGATCACCAGGATCCCGCCCAGCGCGACCTTCACGGCAGCGGCGCCGTCACGTTCAGCATGCGCAGTGAGTACGGGGTGCGCTTCATGGTGGCCCTCACCCGCATGGATCACGGCGAGCCCGTCTCGCTGACCGATATTGCCGATCAGGAAGACCTGCCACGCGCCTACCTGGAGCAGATCATTGGTGGCCTGCGCGACGCGGGCCTCATCGATAGCCAGCGTGGGGCACATGGCGGCTACCGCCTCGCTCGACCGGCGAGCGAGGTCCGCATGGGTGAGGTCGTAAGGGCGCTTGAGGGCCCCATCGTGCCGATGGCCTGCCTCGCCGCAGCTGGGAGCCCCTGCAATCGCGCCGACAACTGCACCGTAAGCCAGCTCTGGAGCCGCGTGCGCGACTCGGTCAACGAGGCGCTCGACTCCTTCACCCTCGCCGACTTGGCGAAGCCCGGCTCGCCGGTCGCCCTAAG
The DNA here is from genome assembly GCA_016463555.1 of Chloroflexota bacterium. Taxonomy (GTDB): domain Bacteria; phylum Chloroflexota; class Limnocylindria; order Limnocylindrales; family Limnocylindraceae; genus Limnocylindrus. The sequence goes on along the minus strand of JAEMRB010000037.1, from coordinate 2,271 downwards.
CAGCGTAGTAAAGCACTGAGAGAGAGGAGAGGCACATGAGTGAGAACGCGTATCTAGTCATCAAGGACCTCGTCGTCGCACCTTCAAGCGATCTGAGCAAGCACATCCTTCAGGGGATCTCGCTTACGGTGAAGCCGGGCGAAGTGCACGCGATCATGGGGCCGAACGGCTCTGGCAAGACGACCCTCAGCTACGCGCTAGTGGGACACCCGAGCTACAAGATCATCTCTGGCAGCGTGCTCTGGAAGGGTGAGAACCTGCTCGACTACAGCGCCGACCAGCGCGCGCGACTCGGCCTCTTCTTGGCCTTCCAGTATCCAACAGCGATCCCAGGGCTTTCGGTTGCGAGCTTCTTGCGCACCGCAATGAATGCGCGTCGCTCCGGCTTGGTACGCGATCCTGAGTTCGATCCGTCGGACCCAGTGAAGGGCGGCATGACGATGGGCGAGTTCCGCAAGCTCGTTAAGGAGAAGCTCACGCAGCTCAAGATGGACGAGGCGTTCATGACGCGCTACGTGAATGATGGATTCTCGGGCGGTGAGAAGAAGCGCCTGGAGATGTTGCAGATGGCGTTGCTGAAGCCAGAGATGGCGATCCTCGACGAGACCGACTCTGGCCTCGACATTGATGCGCTGCGCATCGTTGCCGAGGGCGTCAACACGATGCTCTCGCCAGAGCTCGGCGTGTTGGTGATCACGCACTATCAGCGACTCCTCGATTACTTGAAGCCACAGTTCGTGCACGTGCTTGCTCGCGGTCGCATCGTCGTTTCGGGTGGGCCAGATCTTGCGCACCGGCTGGAGCGCGAAGGGTACGCGCCGATCCTTGCCGAGAACGGCATCAACCCAACGGCAGAAGAGGCGGCAACGCCGACTGCTGCACCAGCGCCGTCGGCGTAGCGCGGCGAGGGTAGGTTCGCACGATGAGCATGTGGCATAACGCTGACGGCACGCTAGACCCCGTAAAGGTTCGCGCCGAGTATCCAATCTTTAAGTCGCAACCTGGCGGCCGGCCGCTGCACTATCTCGATAGCGCAGCAACAGGGCAACGTCCGCAGCGCGTTGTTGATGCGTTGTCAAAGTTCCTCTTCACCGCCAATGCGAACCCGCATCGCGGCGCGTACACCCTCGCCCAGATGGCCACTGATGGGTACGAGACGGCACGTGCGCGCATCGCTACGTACCTTGGTGTTCCGGCGAGCGAGCTGGTGATGCTCGGCAGCGCCACCGAAGCGCTCAACCTCGTCGCGCTGTCGTGGGGCAAAGCGAACCTGCGTCGCGGTGACGTGGTGCTGGTTACCGAGGCGGAGCATCACGCCAATCTCATTCCGTGGCAGCAGATCACGCGCGAGATGGATGCCGACCTAGAGTTCATCCCCGTCGACGACGTAACTGGTGAGATTCTCTGGGATCGCCTCGACTCGTTGATGAAGCTGAAGCCGAAGATGATCGCCCTGGGGCATGTCTCCAACGTGCTCGGCTCCATTGCACCGCTGGCTAAGATTGCCGAGGCTGCGCACGCCGTTGGGGCGCTTCTCTGTGTGGACGGCTGCCAGGCGGTTGCGAACATGCCCGTCTCGATTCCTGCGACCGGCGCCGACTTCTACGCCTTTAGCGCCCACAAGATGGGCGGCCTCTTCGCTGGCGGCGGACTCTGGGCGCGCGCCGACCTCCTTGCCGAGATGGCGCCGATCGAAACCGGTGGCGACATGATCCATAGCGTGCGCCTGCGCGACGCCGACTTCACGACCGGAACGCAGCGATTTGAGGCGGGAACCCCCGACGCGTCGGGTGCCGTGGCCCTCGCCGCCGCCTGCGACCTGCTCGACGAGTTCGGCCGCGACAAGATCCACGCGCACGAGGCGCTCATGATCGAGCGGGTGATCCGCGAGCTCCCCGAGGCGCTCCCCGACGCTCGCATCCTTGGGCCGCGCGATGCCAGCCAGCGTGCCGGCCTGGTTGCCTTCTCGAGCGACCTGATTCATGCCCATGACCTTGCTGAAATCCTCGACCGCCGCGGCGTGGCCATTCGAGCCGGCTTCCACTGCGCCCAGCCGCTCCACGAGCAGTTGGAGCTCAGCTCTTCGGCGCGCGTCAGCGTTGCCCCGTACACCACGCACGAAGACCTCGATGCACTCTTTGCCGGCCTTCGCGAGGCTCGCAAGGTATTTGAGGGGTAAGCGATGGGCGGCATGGACGATCTCTATCGCGAGCAGATCCTTGAGCATCATCGCCGCCCGCACAACCAGGCGCCGCTCGCGGCACCGAGCGT
>JAEMRB010000131.1 GCA_016463555.1 Chloroflexota bacterium | reverse complement strand
CACACCGGCGGCATTGACCTGGTCTTCCCACATCACGAAGACGAGATTGCGCAGTCTGAGGCGGCGACGGGGAAACCGTTCGTAAAAACCTGGATGCACTGTGCGCACCTGCACGTCTCTGGCAGCAAGATGTCAAAGTCGCTCGGCAACATCTCACGCGTGAGCGATCTACTCGCTGGCGGTGCAGATCCGCGCGCCCTGCGCTTCGCGCTGATCTCGGCGCACTATCGCACCAGCCTCAACTACAACGACGATTCGCTCACCGCAGCCGCGTCGGCCATCGCGCGCATTGATGCCTTCGTCGCCGCATTGACTACACGTAGCACGATCACGACGGGTGAGTCGGACGCCGACCAGCGCGCAGCGACACTCGCCGAGACGAGCTGGACCCGATTCGCCGCAGCGATGGATGATGACCTTGCCGTCCCCGAAGCACTCGCCGCGCTCTTTGATCTGGTGCGCGACGGCAATCGCCTCCTTGATGCCAACTGCAGCGGAGCAGGCGCGCAGAGGCTGATCACCGTTCTCGAGAAGATCAACGCCGTGCTTGCAGTGCTGCCAGATCGCGCGGTGCTCCCAGCGGGTGCCGAGGCACTGCTTGCGGAGCGCATCGCCGCTCGCGCCGCCAAGGACTGGGCGCGCTCCGATGCACTGCGCGACGAGCTGGCGCTCCTCGGTGTGCTGATTGATGACGGTCGCGATGGGCAGCGTTGGCGACTGGCTGGGCCGCAGGCATGAGCGACGATCAGCGCCCGCGACCACCACGCCCAGCTGGATTCCGCCCCGGCGGTCCGCGCCCAGGTGGTCCCGGCGGGCCCCTTGGACCACGCCCCGGCGCGCCGCGCCCAACCTTTAGTGCGGGTGGTGCCCGGCAGTGGGCATCGCGACGCGCCATCTCCCTCCAGGTTGCGGGCATGGTCGGCCCAGAGCACGAGGTCATCGCTGGGCGTCGGCCGGTAGAGGAGGCCTTCGCCGCGCGCCGCGAGGCGGTCCGCCTTTTGGTGGTGCCGCAGCGACGTGACGCCCTGCAGCAGATGGTCCTGCACGCCACCGCCCTGCGCATCCCGATCATCGAGGTCGAGGGTGCCCTCATCGGTCAGCTGTCAGGGTTCGATGGCCACCAGGGGGTCGCCCTGGTCGTGAAGCGGCGCCCCGAGGCCGCCCCCGAAGACCTGCTCGCCCGCGCCGTCGCGCGTGGGGAGCCCCCATTCCTCCTCGCCCTCGACGGGGTAGAGGACCCCCAGAACTTCGGCAGCCTGATCCGCAGCGCCGAGGCGGTGGGGGTGCATGGCCTCCTGATTGGCAGCAAGGGGGCCGCCCCCCTCTCACCAGCCGCCATTAAGGCCAGCGCCGGAGCGGTCGAGCACCTCCTGGTCGCCCGCGTCGAGAACCTGGCCGACGAGCTCACCGCCCTGCGCCTGCGGGGCATTCGGGTGGTCGGCGCCGAGGCCGAGGCGGCCCAGGGGTATCGCGAGGCGGACCTGCGCGGGCCACTCTGCATCGTGATCGGGGCCGAGGGTCGGGGGCTCTCGCCCGCCGTCCGCCGTCGGGTCGACCTCTTCGTCCGTATCCCCATGGCTGGCAAGGTCGCCAGCCTGAACGCCGCCGTGGCCGGATCCATCCTCCTCTTCGAGGCGCTCGGTCAGCGGCCGTTCACGGCACAACCTGTGCCAGCCCCCGAGACCCCACTCGCCGCGTCCGGCGACCCAGTCGCGCCAGCCTCAGCCGACGCGGAAGCGTCAGCCGCCCCTGAAATTGACGATCTGCCGCACGTAGGCGGTTGACCCCCACGCCCGTAGGGGGCTATGATCACGCCTCACCGACGGACCGCAAGGTATCCCGACGTGGGCGCCGACATAGCTCAATTGGTAGAGCAACGGTTTTGTAAACCGTAGGTTCCGGGTTCGAGTCCCGTTGTCGGCTCCAGCACTGGACACAAGGGTAGGTTGAGCAGGTGGTGAGCTCCGCTGACTGTAGATCAGCCGTCTTCGACTGTGGGGGTTCGATTCCCTTCCTGCCCACCAGAACTGGAGTAAAAAGAGAAGCAATAGGATCGGAAATGGACTGGCCCACGTAGCTCAGTTGGTAGAGCACGTCATTGGTAATGACGAGGTCACCGGTTCAAGTCCGGTCGTGGGCTCCACCTTCGGGTGGGAGAAAAAGCGGTAACCGTCAACGCTATTAACAAGTGACGGTAGTAGGAAATCGGAGAGAGAATCGAGATGGCAAAGGCAAAGTTCGAGCGGTCCAAGCCGCACGTCAATATCGGCAC
>JAEMRB010000130.1 GCA_016463555.1 Chloroflexota bacterium | reverse complement strand
ACATCGTGCCGGAAGGAGTGACATTGATGTCCGCCAAGCGAGCAGCGTCCGCCGCCCTGGCCCTCCTGCTCGCTGTGAGCTTTGCTACGCCGAGCGGTGCGCGTGCACTATCCGCGGATGGGTTCGAATACACCGTGGTTGGCTCCGCCGCCACCGTCACTGGCTGCACCGGTACCTGTCCGACCACCCTCGTCATCCCGAGCACCCTTGGTGGCTACTCGGTCACGAGTATCCGCGACTTTGCGTTTGAAAACGATGCTCTCACCGCCGTGACGATCCCGAACACCGTCACGAGCATTGGTTCCGATGCGTTCTTAGGCAACCTCCTCACCACCGTGACGATCCCGAACTCGGTCAAGATCATCGGTGCCAGGGCGTTCTATAGAAATGCCCTGACCACCGTGACGATCGGGAACAGGGTCAAGAGCATCGGCGACTATGCGTTCCAGTTCAACAGCATCACTACCGTGACAATCCCGAAGTCGGTCACGAGCATCGGCGACTATGCGTTCGCTAGCAACTCCCTTACCGAAGTCACCTTCTTGGGGGACGAGCCAAATAACGGCACTTACGTATTTATTGGCAACAACGATCTCACTTCTGTGACGCGAACCTCTACAGCAACCGGCTGGGGTTCGACCTGGAGCGGGGTGGCTGTCGTGACCGCCGACCCAACCCCTTCACCTACCCTAACGCCTGCACCTAGCTCAACCGCTTCACCTACCCCAGCCCCGAGCCTCACGGGCTCGCCAGAGCCCTCGGCAAGCTCAGAGCCCGAGCCCTCGGCAAGCTCAGACACGGGGGGTGAAGAGCCGTCACCCACCGATGGTGATGCTGCGCCATGGTTGATCGCGCTACTACTGCTGCTGGCAAGCGGCACCGTTGCGGCCGTCATCCGACGACGGCAGCGAGAGTCGCGCCGCAACTAGGAGAAGCGATCGATCCGACTTTCGAAGACCACGGCGAAGGCGAGGTAGTGCAGAGGTCGGAGCCACAGCGGCATGAGCCGCTACCCCCTGTCATGATGCGCCCATGAATGTGCAGCTCGGTACCGCCATCGCCGCACCTGGGAGTCGCGCTACTGGCTGGCTTGCGGTGGAGACAGCCCCCGGCGAGCAGACGCAGATCCCTGTGGTGGTGATCAATGGTGGCCAGCCTGGCCCACGCCTCGCCATCACCGCAGGCATTCACGGCGGCGAGTACACCGGCCCCGCCGCGCTGCGTTCGCTGCTGCTCTCACCCGAGGCTGGCGATCCCGCAACGCTCAGCAACCTGAAGGGCTCGATCATTGCGACGCTCGCCACGAGCCCCGCCGCCTTCAAGGCGCGTTCGATCTACGTGAACCCACAAGACGGCAAGAACCTGAACCGCGTCTATCCGGGCTCGGCAACGGGGAGTGCCAGCGAGCGGATCGCCCACGCCATCGCCACGCAACTCATGGCGGGCTCCGACGTCTATATGGACTTGCACGCGGGTGACATCAACGAGGCGCTCTCGCCGTTCGTCGGCATCGAGCAGACGGGCGATGCTGCGCGCGATGCGCGTGCCGTGGCGCTCGGTCGCGCCGTTGGCGCCGAGTGGCTGCTCATTGGCGCGAGCCCCGGCACCACCACCTCGACCGCCGAAGGGCTCGGCGCGATCGGCATCCTCTGCGAGTTCGGCGGGCAAGGTCATGTTGAGGCTGAGTTTGTGGCGCGCCATGCCGCCGGCGTTCGTGGCGTGATTGCCGAGATGGGGATGGGCGCCTTTCCGCAGAGCCCAATCGAACGCGAAGTTGGGCCACTCAAGCCTGGTGCAAGCACTCGCCTCAATAGCGAGGCGTGGCTGCGGGCCGAGATCCCTGCTGATGTCGCGGGCTACTGGCATCCGGCTGTGGCCGTGGGCTCCGTCGTCAAGAAGGGGGAGAAGCTCGGCGAGGTGCAGGGCGTCTTTGGCGATCTGCTGCAAACACCCACCGCACCGATTGATGGCGTGGTGATCTTCTTGGTCACGACTCTCGCCATGAACAACGGCGATCCACTCTTGGCGCTCGGTGGCGACCCTGAGGGTGGCTTGTGGCCGTAGCGCCCACGCACTCGCGCCTCGCCGCATTTAGCGCGGGCGGCCTCGACGTTGAGGTGCATCTTTGGGACATTCCGTACCTGGTGCCGTTCCGCATCGCGCGACCCGATCCGAACGAGGAGAGCTCGCGCACGGCGTTCGTGCACATCACCGACCGCGCCACCGGCCTTGAAGGGTGGGGCGAGGGCTGCGCCGATCCGTATTACGGCGACACCCCTGAGACGATCGCCGCCGTTG
>JAEMRB010000036.1 GCA_016463555.1 Chloroflexota bacterium | reverse complement strand
TAGGGGAGCGTGGTGAGGCCCACCAGCACCACGAGGAGTGCGATCCCGATCTTGCGCAGACGCTTCATGCCACGAGAATAGCGCGCTGGTAATGGGGCGATAATCTATGTCGCTAGAATGATCCCATGAGCAGCACACGCGTCCTCTTCCTCTGCACCCATAACAGCGCACGCTCGCAGATTGCCGAGGCGCTCCTGCGCTCGCGTGGTCGCGGCGCCTTCGAGGTTGAGAGTGCCGGCACCGAGGCGACCCTGGTTCGCCCCCATGCCCTTACCGTCCTGAACGAGATCGGCATTGATGCCTCCGCCCAGACGAGCAAGACGCTGCACCAGTTCCTCGACGAGACATTTGACTTTGTTATCACGGTCTGTGATGCGGCGAATGATGCCTGCCCGATCTTCCCCAATGGCGGACAGCGCGAGCACTGGTCGCTGCCAGACCCCTCAAAGGTAGTAGGGAGCGAGGAGCATCAGCTAGAGGCGTATCGCGAGGTGCGCGACGATCTGGAGATCCGCATCATGGAGTTCATCCGCCAGGCTGAGGCGAGCGCGAAGAGCTAGCGGCGACCTCGCTGCAGGCGAATCATCTGCGCCTTGGCGATTAAGTCGCGCGGGAAGTCGAGAAGGATCGGTTCGTAGCCGAGTGGAATCTCCATGTGGAGTCCGGCCTTTGTCAGCTTGCGCACCAGGCTCAACTTGTCCATCTCATCGGGGGCAACGAAGCTGACCGCCTCACCGAGTGCGCCAGCGCGACCGGTGCGGCCGATGCGATGCACGTAATCCTCAGGGTCGAAGGGGAGTTCGTAGTTGATGACCGCGGGGAGTGCCTCAATGTCGAGGCCGCGCGCAGCGACATCGGTGGCGACCATGACGCGCGCCTCACCCGCCTTGAACGCTGCAAGGGCACGGTTGCGCTGCTTCTGATCCTTGTCACCGTGAATCTCGACCACGGAGTGCCCATCGCGGTGTAGGAAGTCACCGAGGCGATTCGCCTCAACTTTTCGGTTGACAAAGACCAGCGCCTGCTCCCACGGCTTGGTGCGCAGTAGGTCGCTGAGCAGCTGTCGTCGGCGTCGATCATCAACGGCCATGATCACCTGGCGAACGTTCTCGGCGGTCTGGTTGCGTCGCGCGACCTCAACGGTGATCGGGTCGCGCAGGAAGTCCTGCGCTAAGGCGCGAATCGGCTCAGAGAAGGTTGCCGAGAAGAGCAGGCTCTGGCGCTGCTTGGGGATGAGCGCAAGGATGCGCTTCAGGTCGGGCATGAAGCCCATGTCGAGCATGCGGTCGGCCTCATCAAGCACCAGGATCGACACCTGCGAGAGGTTCACCGTCTTGGAGTTGGCATGGTCGAGGAGTCGACCCGGCGTAGCGATGAGAATCTCGAGCCCTGCGAGCAGCATCTTCTGCTGTGGTGGCATCGGCACGCCGCCGTAGACGACACCACTGCGCAGTGGCAGGTGTCGGCCGTAGGTTGCGGCGCTCTCGGAGATCTGCACCGCAAGCTCGCGCGTTGGCGTGAGGACGAGCGCGCGCACCGGATGGCGAGCAGGACTTGGCGATGAGGAGGAGAGCGGCTTCAGCAGTTGCAGGATTGGCAGCACGAAGGCGGCAGTCTTTCCTGTGCCGGTCTGGGCAGCGCCGAGAAGGTCGCGCCCTTGCAGCACGTACGGGATCGCCTGCGCCTGGATCGGGGTCGGTTCGGTGTACCCCTCGTCGGCGACGGCTCGTAGGAGTTCGGGGGCAAGTCCTAGTTCAGAAAAATCGGGCATCAGTCGGTCAAGCGTACCCGAGAGCGGCGCGAAGGGTGCGATGATCAGTGAGATGAAAGAGAGGGCAACGCTCCTTGGTGGTCTCGCGCCAGCGCAACCCCTCGCCGCTCGGATGCGCCCAACGACCCTCGATGAGGTGGTCGGGCAGGGCGCACTGGTTGGGCCAGGCGCACCGCTACGGCGACTTCTTGAGCGCGGTGAGGCGCCCTCGCTCCTGCTTTGGGGGCCACCGGGGAGTGGAAAATCAACACTCGCCGCTGTGATCGCCGCGTCGCTGAAGGCGGTCCCCACGAGCCTCTCCGCGACGAGTGACGGCGTGGCCGAGGTCCGCAAGGCGGTCGCCGCGGCGATAGAGCGTCGCGAGCACGGCGAGCAGACACTCCTCTTCATTGACGAGCTGCACCGCTTCTCGCGCACGCAGCAGGATGCCCTGCTGCCACACGTGGAGGCGGGCACGATCATCTTGGTCGGCGCCACGACGGAGCCGCCACCGCGCGCAATCTCGCCGGCACTCCTTTCGCGCATGCGCACCTTCCGCCTGGCTCCACTCGGCAGTGACGATCTTGAGACGCTGCTCGACCGAGCGCTCAGCGATTCGCGTGGCCTTAATGGACTCGTACAGGTTGATGCCGACGCACGCCGCCAGTTAGTCGGCTATGCATCGGGTGATGCGCGTCGACTCTTAACGCTGTTAGAGATGGCGGCCCTCATGACGACAGACGGGAAGGAGATCACGCCGCGCGAAGTGCTCCTCGCCGCGCAAGACCGGAGCCTGCCGTACGACCAGTCTGGCGTCACCTCAGCGCTGATCAAGAGCATTCGTGGCAACGATCCTGATGCGGCGATCTGGTGGCTCGCGACAGCGCTGGAGGGCGGCGAAGATCCGCGCGTCATTGCGCGCCGACTGCTCGTCTCCGCATCGGAAGATGTCGGCAACGCCGATCCCGCAGCGCTCCCGCTTGCCGCGGCTGCAGCACAGGTCGTAGAGCTCGCCGGATCACCGGAGTGCGATTGGGCGCTGGCACAGGCGGTCACCTATCTCGCCTCTGCGCCGAAGTCGCCACGTGCCGGTGAGGCCCTCGCTGCGGCGCGTGAGCAGATCGCCGCCAGCGGCCAACTGCCAGTCCCTGGCCATCTGCGCGCGTCGGCGAAGACGTATCAGTCACCACACACCGCCGGTGAACCGTTTGACATCGATCAGGAGTACCTGCCGCGCGAGATTGCGACGAAGCGCTTCTATGCGCCGTCGGGGAGTGGTGCAGAGGCGGAGCTGCGCGATCGCATTGCCGCACTGCGCGCCGCGCGCGCCAAGGGGGCGAAGTCTTAGGCGAGTCCGTGCGCGAGCAGGAGCTCGCGGTTTGCCAGAATCTCGCTCGTTGATCCGTCGGCCACAATCACGCCGCGATCAACCACGATGCTGCGCGGGAATGCGGCGCGAGCCAACTCAAGGTCGTGGGTGCTGACGATGAGTGTCTGCGTGAGCGACTGCAGCAGCCCAATGAGTTCACGTCGTCCGCGCGGGTCGAGCCCAGCAGATGGCTCATCGAAGACCAAGATGCTCGGGTTCATCGCCAAGACGGTGGCCAGGGCGACACGCTTGCGCTGACCGATTGAGAGGCGCATCGGCGCGCGCTGCGCGAGGTCAAGCGCGCCAACAGCGGCAAGTGCAGTCTCGACGCGGTCATGAATGGCACTGGAGGTGAGCCCCATGTGCGTTGGGCCGAAGGCAACGTCGTCCCACACCGTTGGGCTGAAGAGCTGATCATCGGGATCTTGAAAGACGAGCCCAACCTCGGCACGTACACGCCCGATCGTCTCGTTCGATACCTGCGCCCCAGCCACATGCACGGTGCCGTGGGTGGGCCGGTGGATCCCGTTGAGGTGCAGCATCAGGGTGCTCTTCCCCGCGCCGTTCGGCCCCAAGAGCGCAATCTTTTCGCCGCCGGCGATCGCTAGATCAATGCCGCGCAGCGCCTCGGTTCCGTCTGGGTAGCGGAAGTGCAGGTGGGAGATCGCGATGGTGCCGTCGCCAGTTGGCGCGAGCGCCGCATCGTGGGCGTGTTCGTGACCATGGCTGTGCGGCAGCGGTGCCCCTGGATGCGTATGCGGGTGTTCGTGCTGGTCAGTCATCTGCTCAGCCTACAGTCGCGGCAGCAGCGCGCCAAAGAGCGTCAGGGCGAGCACCAGGGCGAAAACGCCGATCACCTTGATCGTGAGGCGCGGGTCGGCCGTCGGCATGGTCCCGATAGAGAGTGAGCCAGTCGCCCCGCGCGAGGCGGCGGCCTCCTCAATGCGCTGCGCTCGGGAGTAGGCGCGCAAGAAGAGCGAGCCGACCAGGTTCCCCGTTGTTCGCGCACGCCACGAGATGCTGCCGCCGATTCGCTCTCGACCAGAGCCCACAGGGCTCGCGGAGCGTGCGGTGCGGGCGCGGAGCATGCGTCGCGCCTCATCACGGAGGAGCTCAAGGTAGCGAATCGTGAGGCCGGCGCTGGTGGCGATCACTTCGGGAAGCTTCATGCGGCGGAGGGCGGTGACGATTGAGGGGGCACTCGCAAACGCCAAGAGCAGCATGGACGCCTGCACGCTGATCCATGCCTTGATGAGTGCGGTGAGCGCGATGCGCAGCCCCGCCCCAGAGACCTGCAGGGTGAGGGGGCCGACTGAGCCGGCCCAGAGCAACTCGTCACTCCGCAGGAACACGATCGGCACCGCTGCGACCACAAACGGCAACGCAACCAGTCCTCGCCGGGCAAGGCGCGTTGGGCCTATGCCGAGCAGTGCACCGGCAAATGCCAGCAGCAGCCAGGCGAAGAGCAGTGCCAAATAGGAGCCAGGTGGCAGCAGTGCAACGGCCGTGACAAAGGCAAGCGTGGCGATCACTGCAGCGCGCGCGTCACGTCCAACGCTACGGGGCTCAGCGATCACGATTGCGCACGACTCCGCGCGAGTCGCCCGAGTGCGAACAGCACGCCAATCACAACGATGATCCCAAGTACGCCAGCGACAGCGGTCGATGCGCCGCCATCAAGTCCGGGAATGGTGTAGCCGGGGAAGAGTTCGAATGGTGACACCTCTCCAGCGTTCAAAAATCCAAGCTGCACTGCAACGGCCTCGAGGCCATCTGGATCAGTCGATGCGAAGAGGCTCGCGAGTGTGGCCACCCCACCTGCAATCGCTACTCCGGTCACCAGGCGACGTACTGGCGATGCCTTTGATGGCGCAGCAACGCCCGCCAAAATGTCTGGTGCTGTTTGTGCAATGAAGGTGAGCGCAGCAACGGTGATCAGTGCTTCGCCAATGCCGATGAGGGCATGCACGCCGAGCATCGCGGGAAGCCCAATAGCAACATTGGTCGTGCCGGAGAGGCCGAGTTGCAACGTGGTGAATCCTGCCGCCGCAACAACGGCAAGCCAGGCGGCGGCTCCTGCGCCGAGGATTGATGCGCTGCGGCTACCGCCGAGCGCCGTGCCGATACCTCGAGCGACAAACGAACCGCCGAGTGTGCCGATGATCCCCATGTTGAAAGCGTTGGCGCCGAGCGCCAACAGACCACCATCCTGAAAGAGGAGCGCCTGGATGCCAATCACCGTTGCCATCACGATCGTGCCCGCCCACGGGCCGAGCAGATAGCCGGCGAGTACCCCACCGAGTAGATGGCCGCTGGTGCCGGTCGCAACAGGGAAGTTGAACATCTGCGCGGCGAAGATGAATGCGCCAAGGACCCCCATCAGGATCGGCTGCGATGCGAGCAGCTTCACATCAGCGCGCCCGGATTTCCGCACGGCGATCCCCACGAGCACTGCAGTCGCGACCCAGAGCAGGAGGGAGAGCTGCGGCGAAAGGAACCCGTCGGGGATATGCAACTGTGGGTACATCAAACCTCCTCAGCTCCAGCATCGACCGCTGGGCGACCCACCTAGTCTATCGCAATGCATTGCAATAAGGTTTCCCGTATCCTCCCTGGGATGAAGCCCACGCCCGATCCGCAAGGGAGCCTCGCCACCCGCCTGCAGGCGGCGGTGCAGGGTCGCGGCCAGCGTTGGACCGAGCAGCGACAGCTGATCGCCGACGTGCTCGCCGCCTCCGACGGTCATGCGACCGGGGCCGAGCTGGTGGAGCGCGTGCGTGCCGCAGACCCATCGGCAACCCCGTCCACGGTCTACCGCACGCTCGATCTCCTCGAAGAGCTCGGGTTCGCCAGCCATCACCACGGCGTCGACGGCCGTGAGACGTACCACCTAGAGGAGGTGCTCGCGCACGGGCACCTGCACTGCCAGGGGTGCGGTGCCGAGGTGGAGCTTGATGCTGCCGCGGCGAAGCCGATCCTTGCGGCGATCGAGCGGGTCACCGGCTACGCCGCCGACCTCGACCACCTCTCGCTCCAGGGGCGCTGCCCCTCCTGCCGAGCCGCCGCCGCGCGGTAGACTCAGCCGGATGGCGCGCCGCATGTGCGCCGCACAAGCAAGGATGGACCCATGGCTGAGAAGTTGAAGATCACGTACGCCACCCTGAACGACTCCAATGAGGAGATCCATATTGGGTACGAGGCCGGCCTCGCGCAGGCCCGCGCCATGATGGGCGGCGCACACGGCAACTTCATCAACGGCAGCTGGTCTACCGCGGGTGACACCTTTGTGAAGAAGTCCCCAATCGACGGCAGTGTCGTCGGCACCTTTAGTAAGGGCGACCGCAGCACCGCAAAGGCGGCGATCGCGGCGGCGAAGGCGGCGTACCCAGCCTGGTCGAAGCGACCATGGCAGGAGCGCGTCGCGCTGATTCGCGCGGCAGCCGAGCTGATCAGCGAGCGACAGTTCCTCTACTCCGCACTCCTCTCTATTGAGGTTGGCAAGAACCGCCTCGAGGCACTCGGCGACGTCGAAGAGACCGCCGACTTCTTCCGCATCTACGCGGGTGAGGTTGAGCGCAATAAGGGCTACGTCCACACCATGGGGAACCTCGGTGACGCAAAGGTTGAGACGACCACCGTTCTGAAGCCGTACGGCGTCTGGGCGGTCATCAGCCCATTCAACTTCCCCTTCGCCCTGATGGGCGGTCCAGTTGGTGCCGCACTTGTTGCCGGCAACTCGGTGGTGCTGAAGCCTTCGTCAGAGGCACCGCTCTCGGCGGTGCTGCTCGCGCAAGCGATTAGCGATGCAGGAATTCCTGCCGGTGTCTTCAACATGGTGATGGGGCCAGGCGAAAGCGTCGGCGCGGAGCTGCAGGAGAACCACGATGTCTCCGGCATCACCTTCACCGGCTCAGCCGAGGTGGGCATGCAGGTCTACCGATCGTTCGCCAAGAACTATCCGAAGCCCGTCATTGTTGAGATGGGCGGAAAGAACCCAACGATCATCTCAAAGCATGCGGATCTCGAGAAGGCGGCCGAAGGGGTCCTTCGCTCTGCGTTCGGTCTCGGTGGGCAGAAGTGCTCGGCGAATAGCCGCGTCTATATCGAAGCGTCGGTGCATGACGAATTCGTGAAGCACCTCGTAGAGAAGACGAAGGCGCTGAAGGTCGGCGACCCAACGGTGCGCGGCGTCTTCCTTGGGCCAATCATCAACCAGCGCTCCGTCGACACCTTTATGCAGGCTTGCGACGAGGCGAAGCGTGATGGAACGATCGAGATCGGCGGCGGTCGCCTGACCGATGGCGATCTCGCCAAGGGCTTCTACGTCACACCGACCGTGGTGACGGGCCTCCCCGCAACGCATCGCCTCTTTACGGACGAGCTCTTCACGCCGTTCGTTGCGGTGGCGAAGATCGCCTCGTTCGAAGAGGGGATCGCCCTCGCCAACGAGAGCGAGTACGCCCTCACCGCCGGTTGCTACACCGAGGATGAGGCCGAGATCAAGACCTTCCTCGACACCATTGATGGCGGGGTCATCTACGTAAACCGCCGGGTGGGCTCCACGACCGGCGCATGGCCGATGGTCCAGCCGTTCGGCGGCTGGAAGAAGTCGGGCACGACGGGGAAGTCGGGCGGTGGCCTCTACTACGTGCCGCAGTACCTGCGCGAGCAGAGCCAGACAATCGTCCGCTAAACGGGGGTTCTCCTCGTATACACTCCGCATAGAAAGCATCCATAGGAGGGGCACCATGACGATCGCCGAGAAGCCTGCAACCTGGCCAGCCACGCTGCCGCACCTCGTCACCAAGGTGCCCGGCCCAAGGGCCCTCGCCCAGGTTGCCGCCGACCAGGCCGTCGTCTCCGGAAGCCTGCCCCGCGCCTATCCGTTTGCCCCCGTACGCGGCTTTGGGATGGGCGTTGAGGATCAGGACGGGAACGTCTTCCTCGACTTCTGCGCCGGCATCGCCGTGAACTCCACGGGCCACTGCCACCCGCGCGTGGTCGACGCGATCGTGCAGCAGGCGCAGCGCCTCTTGCACTACAGCGCCTCCGACTTCTACGAGCAGCGCTACCAGGAGCTCGCATCGGCACTTGCCGCATCGGCACCATGGAAGGGGCCATCAAAGGTCCTCTTACAGAATTCAGGGACCGAAGCGGTTGAGGCCTCCATCAAATTGGCGCGCTACATGAGTGGCCGCCAGTGGATCGTTGGTTTCGTCGGCGGCTTCCACGGACGAACCCTCGGCGCACTGACGCTGACAAATTCCAAGGCGAAGTATCACGCCCACTTTGGTCCACTCGCGCCAGGCTTCTTGCATGTGCCATTCGGCAGCGAGGGCCTTGACGAGCTGGAGCAGCGCATCATTGCGCGCACCATCCCTGGCGACGAGATTGCCGCGTTCGTTGTTGAGCCGGTGCAGGGTGAGGGTGGCTACATCGTCCCCGACAAGGAGTTCTTCCCACGTCTGAAGCAGATCGCCGACAAGTACTGCATCGCCATCGTTGTTGACGAGGTGCAGTCCGGCGCCGGTCGCACCGGCAAGATGTGGGCGATTGAAAACTTCGGCATTGAGCCCGACATCGTCGCCGCAGCGAAGGGTCTCGGCTCAGGGATGCCGATTGGCGCAGTGATTGCCAAAGAGCATTGGATGCGCTGGAAGCCTGGCTCACACGGCTCAACGTTTGGTGGCAACCCGGTTGCTGCAGCTGCGGCCATCGCCACACTTGAGGTGATTCGCGATGAGAACCTGATGCAGAACGCGATTGATCGCGGCGCACAGGCGCTCAAGGGTCTGCGCGCTGGCCTTGCGGGAAATAAGCATGTCACCGACATTCGTGGCATCGGCCTGATGATCGGCGTCGACTTCACCGACGGTGACATTGCCGGCGAGGTTGAGGTCGAGGCGTTTGAGCGCGGCCTCCTTGTGCTGACATGTGGCGACCGCGGCGTGCGCATGAGCCCACCACTCGTCGTGAACGAAGCCGAAATGGATACGGCCATCCGCATCTTCTCTGAGGCCGCAGCGGCAGTCGCCGCACGGCACTGAGCGAGCGCCCATGCGCGGGC
>JAEMRB010000035.1 GCA_016463555.1 Chloroflexota bacterium | reverse complement strand
TGCCTGCTGGCGGGAAGAGCGCAACGGCGGCGACGGGAAGGATCAAGAGCGAGCCTATCGCCCGCTGGGTCAGTGCTCCGCTGCTCATCGCCCGTACCGCCGAATGCGCTGGGCATAGGTCGCGATCGCCGCATCAAGATCCGCAGCACCAAAATCTGGCCAGAGTGTTGCCGTCGTCACGATCTCCGCGTAGGCGCTCTGCCACAACAGGAAGTTCGAGAGGCGCTCCTCCCCGCCCGTGCGGATGACGAGATCAGGGTCTGGTGTGCCGACCGTGTAGAGGGCGTCTGCGATCGTGCGCTCATCGATGCTCTCAGGGGAGAGGCCAGCGGTCACAATCGTGCGAATGGCATCAACAATCTCGGTGCGGCTGCCGTAGTTAAAAGCGACAGCCAACTGGAGCTTTGTGCCACCTACCGTCTTTGCACACGCAGCCGCAATGCGCTCCTGCGCCTGATCTGGCAGCTCGGCGAGTCGACCGAGAAAGCGGACGGCCACCCCCTGCGCAAGCAGCTCAGGCGTTTCATCATCGATCACCTTCGCCAGGAGATTGAAGAGCTGCGCTACCTCTTTGTCGCTGCGGGCCCAGTTCTCGCGGCTGAAGGCGTAGACGGTTAGGTGTGGGATGCCGATCTGCACTGCGTGCTTGAGGACGGTGCGCAACGCCTCTGTGCCGGCGACGTGTCCTTCGAGTTCATCGAGGTTCCGACCGCGTGCCCAGCGTCGATTCCCGTCCATGATGATGGCGACATGGCTCGGCCCGCCTTCGGGCGGTGGGGTGCTGTGCACCAGC
This sequence comes from Chloroflexota bacterium, assembly GCA_016463555.1. GTDB lineage: Bacteria > Chloroflexota > Limnocylindria > Limnocylindrales > Limnocylindraceae > Limnocylindrus. Next base: position 8,408 of record JAEMRB010000035.1, on the reverse strand, counting down.
GGCTGCGCGTCAGCAGGTCGCCGAATTTCGGCGTCGGTCACCCTTCGAGAACCTCGCGCTCCTTCGCAGCGGTCAACTTGTCGATCTCAGCAATCCTTCCATCGGTCAGCTTCTGGAGCGCCTCGAGCTGGCGGCGGGCATCATCCTCGCCGATCTCCTTGGCCTTCTCCGCCTTCTTGACCGCCTCTTGCTCGTCACGTCGAACATTGCGGATCTCAACACGCGCCTCTTCGGCCCGCTTCCCCATCTGCTTTACGAGGTCCTTGCGGCGCTCCTCTGTCATTGCAGGAACGCGGAGTCGAATAACTCCACCGTCTACCGCAGGGGTCATGCCGAGCTGGGCGTTGTTGAGTGCCTTCTCAATGGCGGGGATCGCCGACCTATCCCACGGCTGAATCACCAGTAGGGTGTTCTCTGGGACGCTGATCCCGGCCATCTGGTTGAGTGGCGTAATCGCGCCGTAATGCTCAACGGTGACGCGCTCAACGAGCGACGCACTGGCACGCCCAGTTCGGAAGCCGCCCAGATCCTTGCCGAAGGCTTCGACCGCCTTGGCCATGCGCTCAGTTGCCGTTCCGCTCATCGCGTACCCCCTTTACTGATCAGGGTGCCAACCTTCTCGCCGCGCACCGCCTTCAGAATGTTTTCATGGGCGTCAAGGTCAAAGACCACGATCGGCAGGTCATTCTCCATGCAGAGCGAGACGGCGGCGGCGTCAAGGACGCGGAGCCCATCGACTAGCACCTGCCCGTAGGTGATCGCTGGATACCGCTTTGCATCGGGATACTTGACCGGATCCTTGTCGTAGACGCCGTCGACCTTGGTGGCCTTCAACACGACCTCAGCGCCAATCTCCACCGCGCGCAGCGCTGCAGCCGTGTCGGTGGTGAAGTACGGGTTCCCCGTGCCGGCCACAAAGATAACCACGCGCCCCTTCTCGAGGTGCCGCACGGCGCGTCGGCGGATGTACGGCTCGGCGACCTCATTCATGTCGATGGCGGTCATCACTCGCGTTGGCACGCCTGCGCGCTCAAGTGCATCTTGGAGGGCGAGGCCATTCATCGCTGTAGCGAGCATGCCGATGTAGTCGGCGGTGGCGCGATCCATGCCGGTAGCGGTTGCTGCAGCCATGCCACGGAAGATGTTTCCGCCGCCGACCACGATGCCAACCTGCACACCGAGCGCCGTCACTGCCTTCACCTGTTCGGCAACGAATGCGACGACTTCAGGATCAACACCGTACTCAAGCTTCCCGAGGAGTGCCTCCCCGGAGAGCTTCAGCAGAATTCGCTGATAGCGTGTGGTTTCGGTCATGCCGCCTCCACCGCCCCAATCATGTGGGGCCTACAGCTCCTCGCCGAGTGCGTAGCGCACGAAGCGCCGTACTCGGATGTTCTCACCAATCGTGGCAATCGCGTTCGTGATCAGCTGAGCAACCGTCTCGTCGCCGTCGCGGAACGGCTGATCGAGGAGGCAGACCTCTTCGAACCACTTGCGGAGTTGGCCCTCAACGATCTGTGCCCGAATCGCCTCTGGCTTCTTGGCGAGCGCCTCATCCTCAAGGAGGGCGGCGCGCTTCGCCTCGAGCGCGGCGGCAGGGATCTGGTCCTGGCTGACATAGAGCGGGTGAAGTCCTGCGATCTGCATCGCAATGTCTTTCACCAACTTCTGGAACTGCTCATTGCGCGCCACGAAGTCCGTCTCGCAATTGATCTCAAGAAGCACGCCCACACGGCCACCGGTATGAATGTACGAAGAGACGAGTCCCTCACGTGCATCGCGACCGGCCTTCTTGGCGGCCGCGGCAAGGCCGGCCTCACGAAGTGCCAGTACGGCCTTCTCAACATCGCCGCCGCACTCTTCGAGTGCGCGCTTGCAATCCATCATCCCAGCGCCCGTGCGCTCGCGTAGGTCTCGTACCGCCTCTGCGCTAATCGCCATGGTGGCCTCCTTACACTGCTGGGGTGGTGTCGACGGCGGGCGTTGGCTCCTCGTCAGGCGAGAAGCTCAGCGTGCCGGTGGCACTCAGCGCGGCAACGAGGTCGTCCTGCACATCTGAAGACTCGGGTGCATCTGCGGCGTTTTCTGCGGCAGCAGCTGCGGCCTCTTGCGCCTCAAGTTCAGGCAAACGTGCGGCGCGAATCGCAGCGCCCTCGATCACCGCATCAGCAACGGCGGTGCAGATCAAGCGAATGCACTTGATCGCGTCGTCGTTTACTGGGATCGGATAGGTGAGTAGATCGGGATTGACGTTGGTGTCGGCGGTGCCGACAACAGGGATCCCGAGCTTGTTCGCCTCGATCGCGGCGAGGGTCTCGCGGCTTGGGTCGATGATGAAGACCATGCCTGGGGCCTTGCGCAAACGGCGCATGCCGCCGAGCGCCCCGCGAAGCTTCTCCAGCTTGTCGCCAAGCTTGGATGCCTCTTTCTTCGACATGATGGCGAACTCGCCAGCCTGCTCTCGAGCCTCAAGCTGCTCCATGAGGGTGAGGCGCTTACGAATCGTCATGAAGTTGGTGAGCATGCCGCCGAGCCAGCGCTTGATCACGTATGGCTGGCCGGCGCGGGTCGCCTCTTCCTGAATCGGAGCCTGCGCCTGCTTCTTGGTACCGACGAAGAGAATGGTCTCCCCGTTTGCGCTCGCGTCGCGCACGGCGTCGAGGGCAGCTTGCAGGTGCTTCGCACTCTTCGCGAGGTCGAGGATGTGGATCCCGTTGCGCTGCGCGTAGATAAACGGCGCCATCTTGGGATTCCATCGGCGTGTCTGGTGCCCGAAGTGGGCTCCGACCTCGAGGAGGTCGCGCATCGTTACTGGTGCCATAGTTCTCCTTGCACGGTTATTCCACCGCGGGGCGCCGTCACGACCCCGAAGGGCCACCGTAGTGAGGCGTCTTGTTCCGCGTGCGTATTTCGACCCCTTGCGGGGGCGGACGTCCGATTCGGACGCTCGGGAATCCTAGCACGGGGCGCCGAGCCCCTAGGCGACCCCGCGAACGAGGCGGAGCCGCTCGCGCCCGGGGCTGCCAAGGACTAGCAGGAGGTCGATGCGGCACCCCTCTGGGAGGTGGGCACGCTGCCGCCGTAGAGCCCGCATCTTACGTGCCCCCAGGAGCTCTGACGGCGAGGCGGCACCCACGGAGCCACGGCGCCGCACCTCGATGGCAACGAGGAGGCCGCGCGGGTCACGCGCGAGCAGGTCCACCTCAAGTCGCCCGAGTCGCAGGTTGCGCGAGAGGATCACCCAGCCGCTGCGAGCGAGGGAGCGCGCCGCAAGACCTTCAGCCTCACGACCGGCGATTGCACGCTGCGCACTGCTGACTGCCACTTCGACATGTTCAGGCCAGCCGCGCACCTATCGCGTACTCCCTAGATTTAGCCTCGAGGCGGCAGCCCGAGACGTGCTGCGACAGGCGCATAGGTGCGGCGATGATGCGGCGTCACGCCGAGCGCATCAAGCGCTGCAAGGTGTGCGGGGGCTGGATAGCCCACATTCGATTCCCAGCCGTATCCGGGGTAGCGCAGTGAGAGTTCGGCCATGAGCTTGTCGCGAAGCACCTTCGCGACGATGGAGGCACAGGCGATCGCATAGACCGACTGATCGCCGCGAACGACGGTTGCGTGTGGTCCGATCAGGTCACGGAGTTCGCGCGCACTACTCCCATCGACGAGGGCAAAGTCTGGCGCCGCTCCCCTTCTGCGGGAGAGCTGCGCTACGGCGCGAGCCATCGCGCGATGTGATGCTGCGCGGGGGTTGATGAGTTCTACCTCTCGCGCTGAAGCGGCGCCGATACCGATGGCGAGCGCAACGTCTCGGATCTGCTGCGCGAGCACGACGCGGCGCGCTGGCGTCAGCATCTTCGAATCGCGAACACCTGGGATCGGATCCCCTGCAGGCATCAGGATGGCGCAGGCGACGACAGGTCCGGCGAGCGGGGCAAGGCCAACCTCATCAATGCCGATGACGGCACGTTCAGGATGACCGTGGCGTAGCTCAAGTTCGCGAGTTGGCAGTGTGCGGCCACTCTTGGGCCGCAGGTCGCTCACTCCGGAGCCTTCTCCGTCTCCTCAGCGACTGGCGCCTCAACGGGCGCGCTCTCTTCGGTGGCGACTTCGGCATTCACCTCGGCCGCTTCGGCGACTGGCGCCTCAACGACTGGAGCTTCGGCGACAGGAGCCTCAGCAACGACCTCGGCTGCAGTTGCAGCGGCAGCGGCCTCTTCAGCAGCAACGGCTGCGGCGGCGGTAGCGGCTACTGCCGCCTCTTCAGCTGCAACGACTGCGGCGGCTGCGGCGATCACGGCGTCAGCTTCGTCCTTGATGGCCTTCTTTGCGGCGGCCTTCACCTGGTTCTTGGCAATGTCGGTGGCGCTATCGCGGCGCTCGCGGAGCGACGACTGCTTGCCAACACGATCACGGAGGAAGTAGAGCTGGGCCCGGTTCGATACACCGTGGCGGACCACTTCAATCTTCTCAATGCGTGGGCTGTGCACCTTGAAGGTTCGCTCGACGCCAACGCCTGAGGCGATGCGTCGGACGGTGATGTTCAAGCCGAGTCCGCCGCCGCGTAGGCGCATGACGGTGCCCTCGAATACCTGAATGCGCTCTCGGTTCCCTTCAACGACCTTTGCCGACACCTTGACGGTGTCGCCGGTCTTGATCTCCGGGAGATCGCTCTTCATCTGGGCGTCGGTCAGCGTGCGGATCAGATCCATCATTAGTCTCCGTGGTGGCCGACAGAACCTGTCGGCGCGGGCGGTGAGAATAGCACAGCCCCCTGGGGCCTCCCCTTAGGAGCCCTCGCTCCCCTTCGCAGGCTTTGCGAGGTCAGGACGCTGGCGCTGGGTGCGGCGGACCGCCTCCTCGTGCCGCCAGGCGGCTACCCCCGCGTGATTCCCTGAGAGGAGGATCTCGGGGACGCTCACGCCTCGGAATTCGGCGGGGCGGGTGAACTGGGGGTATTCCAGGAGATCGCCAGAGAACGACTCCTCAGAGAGCGAGGCGGCATCGATGGCGCCAGGGACGAGGCGCAAGATCGCGTCACAGAGGACGATCGCCGCCGGCTCACCGCCGGAGAGGACGAAGTCGCCGATGCTCAGCTCAAGATCAACATAGGCACGGACGCGGTCATCGACCCCTTCGTAGCGCCCGCAGATGATGATCAGATGCGAGGCCGCCGCAAGTGCGCGAACGCGCGGCTGCCGCAGGCGTTCGCCGCCCGCATCGAAGAGGATCACGGTGGAGTCTGGGCCGCGCAGCGCCTCGATCGCATCAACAAGCGGCTCTGGTCGTAGGAGCATCCCCGCCCCGCCGCCATACGGCTCATCGTCGACCGAGCGGTGCTTCCCGATCCCCCAGTTCCGTAGATCGTGGCAGGTGAGGGTGGCCAAACCGCGCTCAAGGGCACGCGCGGGGATGCTGGCGGAGAGCGCCGACATGATCGTTTCAGGGAAGAGTGAGATCACATCGATCTTCAGCACTGCCGGAACCTCGCCACTCATGCATCACCTGCTGGGGGCTTCGCGGCACGCTGCTTCGGCCGGCGTGATGCCTTTGCGGCGCGCAGCGAGGCGACGCTGCCAGGCGTCTTCTGCGGTCCACGCCGCCGAACTGGCTTTGCCGCGCGAACGGTGAGCTCTGACCCGGTGAGATCGGCAACGATGCGCCCTTCGCGTGGCGCGAACTCCACGATCACCGACGCAACGGCGGGCAGGTCAATCTCTCCCCCATCTGGCGTTCGTACGACATACACCTCGGCGCCGCCTGCGCGATAGAGATCATGAACTTCACCGATGATTTCACCTTGCGGGTCGCGCACCGTCACCCCAATCACTTCGTCCCAGAGCACGCGGTCTGGTGGGATCTGCACCTGTGCAGCTGGGATCGTGAGGTAGGCACCAACAAGTCGTTCGCCCGCCAACCGACTCTGCACCTCACCGACGCGAATAAAGAGTCCTGGGGAGCTAGGGGTTACCTCGAGGATTGTGAGGACGCGCTCAGAGCCTTCAACAGAGAGACGAGCACCAGGAAGAAAGCGCTGCTCGGGAAGGTCGGTCAGGACCTCGAGGCGAAGGGTGCCATCAAGACCGCGAACGCCGCGCACCTGCGCAACGCGCAGGTCCGTCGTTACATCAGCCAATTTCGAGGACGTAGTTCTCTCCGGTGCGATTTGAAACGACCTTCAACAGGCTGCGCATCGCCTTGGCAATGCTGCCGTTGCGCCCGATGACTCGGCCCATGTCCTCTTCATCAACGAGAAGGCGCAAGATGATGGAGTCGCCATCCTCTTCGACCTCAACGCTGACACCGTCTGGATTATCGGCAAGGGACTTTGCGACATATTCAACAAGTTGCGCTGCTGCCACTTACGCCTCCTCGGCGGCAGGTGCCGCCTCTGCTGGTGCCTCTTCGACAACGGGTGCAGCTTCAGCCGGAGCGGCCTCAGGGGCTGCAGCATCAGCGGTCGCCTCAACAGCGGCCTCTGGCGCAGCCTCAACGACCACCGTTGGCTCTTCGACAACTGGCCGCGTCCCAGGCTTGGTGTAGCCCGGCGTTGCAGCCTTCGCCAACGTCTTGCCGCCCATGGCAATCCCGCCGGCGCGCGCCTTGGTGATCAACTTGCCGACAACGTCAGATGGCTGTGCGCCCTTGGCGATCCAGGCATCAACCTTGGCGAGATCAAGCACCAGCGTCATTGGCTCGGTGCGTGGGTTGTAGTGGCCGAGAATTTCCAGTGAGCGACCATCGCGTGGCGAACGGCGATCAGTGGCAACCACGCGATACGATGGCTGCTTAGATGCGCCCACGCGGGTCAAACGGATCCGAACACTCATCCCTGATGCATCCTCCGAGGCGCCGCCCCTTACGGTGCGGCTGGTGGTCCTGGCGTTGCCAGGGGGTCAGTCCGTGAATCCTAGCCGCTCAGCGGCTCGGGCGCATCCCTCCCCGTGGACTAGCGCCGTTTGCCACCCTTTTTCGCCCGCTTTTCACGCTTCGCCGCCTTCGCAGGGATCCGCCCGCCCGCGTGCTTGCCAGGGAGGCCTGCGCCGCCGCCCATCAGCCGGCTCGGGTCTCCGCCACCGGCACGTCGCATCAGGGTGCGCATCTCCTCGAGTCGCTTGACCAGCCGATTGACCTCCTCGATCGCTCGCCCCGCCCCTGCGGCAATGCGTCGCCTTCGCGGCAGGGTCAAGAGGGCTGGGTCACGCCGTTCGGCGGGGGTCATCGAGAGGATGATCGCCTCCGTGCGCTTCAGTTCACCGCTGGCGACGGCGGCCTCGGCCTGCTCGGCCATCCCGCCCATCCCAGGGATCATCTTGACCACCTGGCCGATCGGTCCGAGCGATGACATTTGGCGGAGCTGGCCGAGAAGATCGTCGAAGGTCATCCCACCACGCAGTGCACGAGCCTCTACCGCCTTCGCGCGGACCTCGGCATCCGGTGCCGCCAGCGGTCCAATCTCGGCGTCGCGGACGCGCTCGGCCAGCGTTGCAAGATCGCCCATGTCGAGAATGCGGTTAGCGATGCGCTCGGGATGGAAACGCTCCAGCGCATCGGAGCGCTCGCCGGTGCCCACATAGACGACCGGAATTCCTGCACCGCCGGCAATCGAGAGTGCGGCACCACCGCGCGCATCTCCGTCAAGTTTGGAGAGGATGAGTCCCGTCGGCTCAGCCACGGTCTTGAATCCTTCGGCGATCGCCAGGGCTGACTGACCGGTGGCCGCGTCGAGAACCAAGAGCCGCTCGCGCGGCTTCGTCGCGTCACGAAGGTCGCGCAACTCTTCCAGGAGCTCGTCGTCGAGGGTGGTGCGCCCTGAGCTGTCGATGATCACCACGTCAAGGCCGAGGCGTCGGGCTGCAGCGATGGCACGCGTTCCAATCTCTGCCACTGGCGTACCGAGTGGTTCGCGATGCATTGGCACCTTGATTGCAGCGGCCAAGGTTGCGAGCTGCTCTGCCGCTGCTGGTCGACGTGGGTCGGCGGCAACGAGCAGCGGACGTCGGCCATCTTTCGCCAAGCGGTAGGCAAGCTTTGCCGCCGTTGTTGTTTTACCCGCACCTTGCAAGCCGAGCAGGAGGATGGTGGCTGGTCGCTCGCGCAGGTCGAGGTCGCGGCCAGAGCCACCCAGTGTCTCCGTCAGCGCGCTGTGCAGGATTCCGAGCATGCGCTCGCCAGCGCCTAAGCCGCCGATGATTTCGCTGGCGCGCGCGCGCTCGCCGATGCGCTCCAACAGCTGCGCAACAACGGGCATCGCAACATCGGCGCCGACCAGGGAGGTGCGAATATCGGCAAGGCCGGCCTCAAGGTCGGCGGCACTGATTCGCCCACTCCCCGTAAGGCGGCGGAGTGAGGCCCGAAGACTGCTACCAAGCGCGTCAAACATGCCTAGAGTGTACGCTCGCGCGATG
>JAEMRB010000129.1 GCA_016463555.1 Chloroflexota bacterium | reverse complement strand
GCAGCGCGCATGGCTGCGATCCGGGCACTTGTCGGTGAGCGAGATGGACACCCGCTGCCACTCCATGTAGACGGTGGCATCACCGCGACAACGGCGGGAGGCGCTGCGCGAGATGGGGCAGACCTACTGGTCGTCGGCAGCGCGCTCTTCTCGGCGCAAGGGCCTACCGGTATGGGTGGGGCGGTTCGTGCGATCCGGGAGTCGGCGACCCGCTAGGGCCGCGGTCGACTTAGGCGCCCTTGCTGGCCGTGCGACGGCAGCGGGTGCAGACCAAGACGCGCTTCGTGGTCGTTCCAACGGCGATCACCGTTGGCTGCAGGTTGGCGCGGAAGCGGCGGTGAGCCCGGACGCGGTTCATCCCGACCGACTGGGGGTTGAAACCCGCGATCGAATCCTTGCCGCAGAGGGTGCAGAAGCGAGCCATCTCTAATCTCCTTACGTGGTGGGGCTCCCAGTGGGACACGCCCGTCGTTCGTGCCGTATCGTAGCAGGTACGTCCGAAGCCTTGCCCAGGCTCGGCCAAGGGAGGGAGCCCGCATGAGTCGTACTGAGCAGATCCAAGCGGCCGCAGGGGTCACCCTGAGATGAGCCGCAAGAGCTGGGACGGCGTCGAGCTGATGGCCGCCCTCCGATCGGGTTTCGACCGCCTTGAGAGCCGTGTCGAGGAGGTCAATGCCCTCAACGTCTTCCCCGTACCCGATGGCGACACGGGGACGAACATGCTGGCAACCCTGAAGGCCGCCATCGCTGAGGGTGACGCCTCGCTGGCAACTGGAGTGACCGCGATCGACGAGGTGAGTGCCGCGGTGGCGCGTGGCGCCCTCCTTGGTGCGCGCGGCAACTCCGGCGTCCTCCTCTCGCAGATCCTCCGTGGACTCCCGCAGGCGGTGCGTGGCCGCCAGCGCGCCAGGGCAACCGAGATCGCGCAGTCGCTCTCACTCGGTGTGCTGCACGCCTACTCGGCAGTGGCAACACCGACAGAGGGGACGATCCTCACGGTTGCACGTGAGGTCGCCGCTGCAGCGATGAAGGAGTCGGAGGGGGCATTAGAGCTGCGTCCATTCCTCGAGCGCATCGCCGCCGCCGCACGCATCTCTGTAGAGAAGACGCCGACCCTGCTGGCAGTCCTCCGGGAAGCTGGCGTCGTTGACTCGGGCGGCGCAGGGCTGCAACTCATTCTTGAAGGGATTGCCAATGTTCCTTCCGTTGCTCCGTCACGGGGTACCGTCGAGGCGGAGCGTCGGAGTTCCACACCCCCGTCCTCCACGCCCACCGTCGTTGCAGCGCCAGTCGATGCCGCTCCGACAGAGTTTGGCTACGAGACGGTCTTCATCCTGAGCTCGCCAACGAAACCGCTGGACCTCGCCGCCATTCGCGCGCACTTGGAGACAATCGGGGAGAGCGTGTTGGTTGCAGGCGACGAGGTGACCTGCAAGGTGCACGTACACAACCTTCGGCCGGATGAGGTCTTGGCGTATGGCATCAGCCTCGGCGATGTTCGCGCCGTTACGATCGAGAACCTTGACCAGCAGAGCGCCGAACGGGCGACTGGGCATGCGGCGTTCAATCAATTGGCTGACGGCCCACTCACCGCCGCCCCACGCGCGGCAGCTGCATCGCTTGGCCGTGGAACATCCATCGTGGCCGTCGCCGCGGGAGCCGGCCTCGGCGACATCTTGCGTTCAGCAGGCGCATCGCAGATCGTTCATGGCGGCCAGACAGAGAACCCCTCTGCGGCGGAGATCGCGTCGGCGATCGCCCATGCCGGCACCGAGTTCGTTGTCGTTCTACCGAACAACAGCAACATCGTGTTGGCGGCACGCCAAGCGGCCGACCTCTCAGCGGCGAATGTCGTGGTCATTCCGACCCGCAATGCCGCCGAAGGAATTGCCGCGCTCCTTTCGTGGGACCCATCCCTCTCGCTTGAGGAGCTCGTCCCGCGCATGGAGGCGGCTCGTGCCGCTGCGCGCACCTTCCGCGTCGTTGCGGCGGTGCGGGACGCCGTTGTTCGTGGCGTGTCGGTGAAGGCCGGACAGATCATGGCGCTCGACCCAGTTGACGGGATCATCGCAACGGGGAGCAGCGACGTTGAGTCCATCGTCGCGGCCCTCGCCGGGCAGTCGGCGGAGTTGATCACCCTCTACGTTGGCGCCGATGTCTCAGACGAGCAGGCCGCCGAATTTGTGAACGCGGTGCGTGGCGCTATCGCTGGGGTTGAGGTTGACCTTCAGCGCGGCGGCCAGCCAATCGAACGGGTGCTCGTGAGCTTGGAGTGACCGTCGATCCGGGCGAACTCCCGCTGAAAGGGCTTGCCCTCCCTGGTGGTTCGAGTCTTCTTCG
>JAEMRB010000128.1 GCA_016463555.1 Chloroflexota bacterium | reverse complement strand
TCACTCGGCGTACGGCGCTTTGACTGGTTGGGCGGCAACATAGGGAGAGTGTAGTAGAGAAGGCCACACATATTTGACCTCCCAGCTGGGCTAAGATCAGTCCATGAATCTGCCGAATCCACTGCGCAGCGATGAGTGGCCACAGTCAATTCGCTTGATCGCGTGGACCACACTCGCAAGTCTCGCCCTCGTCGCCATCATGGCGGGCCTCGGCGTCGTCACCACCCTCATCTCAGCACAAGGGCCGCTCCTCTACGCGCTTGCTGGCGGGTGGCTCCTCGCCGCCCTGGCCGATGCGCCAACCGACCGGCTGGTGGCGCGCGGCTGGACGCGTACACGAGCGGCGCTCCTTGTTTGGATTGCAGGCGCCGTCCCCGTCATCATCATTGCGATTGAGCTCGCGATCGCCTTCGCCCGATCGCTAGGTGGCATCATCGCGGGGCCAGAGCCAACGCCAGCCGATGTCGGCGCGATGGTTGGGCGTCTGACCGCCCTGCTCGCCTCCGTCGGGCTCACCGTTGACCTTGTTCCGCTGGCAACAACGGTGATTCTCGCCATCCGCGAACTCGCAGCATCGGTGCAATCCAATATTGCGGCGGTGGCAGCTGGCGCGATTGGTGCGCTCGGTCCACTCATCTTGGCGATCGGTATTGGCATCATTTTGTCGGCAAACCCTGCCCATCTCGACTCTGTTGATCAGCTTGCAACGCGCGGGAAAGTGCGCAGCGCACAGCGCTCTCGCAAGATTCTTGAAGAGATCATTGCTCGGTTCATCGGACGACATGTCGCACTCGGATTTGTCTACGGCGTGGTCGTCTATGTCGGCGCCACGATCGCCGGAGCTGATGGCCTATTGGCCGCAGTGCTCGGCGGCATCGTGATGGCAATCCCATCAATCGGCCAGGGCGCTGCGGTGCTGCCACCACTCACGCTTTCAATTCTCGCCGCTGGCCCCTACGTCCTTCCTGGTTCGGTGGTGATCATTGTGGGCTGGCTCCTCTGCGCTACACAGCTTGCGCCGCGACTGATGAACGGCGTGCTGCGCCTCTCAGGAACCATGGTCTTTGTTGCGGGCAGCATCGGCGGGCTTGTGGGCGGCGTCCTTGGCGCGATCTTTGCCCTCCCAGTCGTTGCTGCGGTAGCCGCTATTCGTCGAGAGGAGTCTCCAGTTACGGTCAAAACGGTGAAGCGAGCCGCAAAGAGCAAGCGCCGCTAATCCTCTGGCGATGCCAAATACACGAACCAGATCTCGCATGGGCCCAGCTTGGCGTGGGCCATTTCGCCATCGTAACTACCGCCTCTTCTGGTTTGGGCAACTCGTCTCGCTAGCAGGCACCTGGATGCAGTCCATCGCGCAGGCCTGGTACATCACCGAACTCACCCAGGAGCCGGCATGGCTCGGCATCGTTGCCGCCGCACAGTTCACCCCAGTGATGATCCTTGGCCTCTTCGGCGGTGTACTCGCCGACGCGCTCCCTAAGCACCGCGCACTCATGGGGACACAAGTCAGCCTGATGGTCCTCGCCATACTGCAGGCAGCACTCGTTGCTACGGGGCTCATGACACTGCCACTTCTGATCCTCATGGCCGTGCTCCTCGGCGTCGTCAATGCCATCGACATGCCCGTTCGTCAGTCGTTCTTTAGCGAGATGGTTCCCGAAGATGAGGTTGGTCGGGCCGTTGCGATGAACTCGGCAATGTTCAATGGAGCGCGTGTGATTGGACCGGCAATTGGTGGCGTGCTGATCGGCGTGATCGGCGTTGCTGGCTGCTTCGCGGTGAACGGCGCAAGTTTCCTCGCAGTGCTGTTGGCCCTCCTCTTTATGCGTGCCGACGAGCTTCGCCCTGCGCCGCGCACTCCACGTCCGCGAACCGTTGCCGACGTGTTGATCAGCCTCGCAGAGGGGGTGCGATTTGTGGCGCGCACACCGCTGATTGCCCTCTGTGTGTTTGTCATCGGCGTGATCTCTGGCGTGGCGATGAACTTCAACGTCATTATTCCAGTCCTCGCGCGCAGCGTGTTGGAGATCGGTGCGCCGGGCCTCGGCTTGCTCATGGCCGCGATTGGCTTCGGTTCGTTGAGCGGTGCGCTCGCAGTTGCCATGCTGCGTCGCCCGCGCACAATCGTCGTCATTGGCGGCGCAGCAGCACTCGGAGCGCTCTCGATCGTTGCTGGCGTTGTGAGCGGGAGCGGAGCAGCGTGGGCCGCTGTCATCACTGGCATCGCACTCTTTGGGGCTGGCTTCGGCGCGATTGCTATGGCCGCCACTGCGAACGCTTCAATTCAGACCTCAACGCCCCCCGCACTACGCGGTCGAGTGATGAGCGTCTACACCACGGTCTTCGCCGGCTCCA
>JAEMRB010000127.1 GCA_016463555.1 Chloroflexota bacterium | reverse complement strand
ATTTCCCTCTCCTTTGAATAGGGTCGACGCGGCGCACCCCTTACGATTTGCCCCGGGGCTGCGGACCAAAGATCCGCTCCGCCTCCTTTAATAGGTCGTCGAGCAGGCGATTCTCCTCGCGGGTCATGGGGCGGCGAGCGTGCACCTCGATGGCATCTGAGAGGGGGATGCGCTCCCACGAGGCACGGGAAAGGGTTGGCCCCTTAGGCAACGGACTCTGCTGCCTCACGGGCTTTGCCAGCGCAAACATGGACACGGTTACGCCCCTGCTGTTGAGCACGGCCGCTGCGTAGTCTGCGGCGCTCCCCTTCGAGGCGCGGTCGCTCGGGGCTGGGGTGCCATCGAGAAGTCGCTCCAGCTCTTCATCGGGCACGCCGCGGAGGCGGTTCGCAACCTCGGCGAGTGGGAGGTGTTCGTCACGCAGGCGCTGGGCCAGCTTGGCGCGATCGAGGAAGGCCTGCGGGTAGCGCGTGCCGGAGCCACGACCGAAGCCTGGGAGGATGCGATACGGGTGCCCCATCCACGAACGCAAGACGCGAAGCTCGACGCCAATCTGTGCCGATACCTCTTTCAAGGAGTAGGTCTGTTCGGCGGCAGGCGTAGCGGCAGCAGGCTTCGCTGTGCTCTTCTGTGGACGCTTTGGAGTGGGCTTTGGGCTCATGTGGGCATTATACATATGACACGTTAAATGTCAATAACCTCGGTGTGCCCGCCCCGGTACCCCCCTACCCGCGATCACCAAGCCGATGCGCCAGGGTGTCAACGATGAACCAGCCCGGTGCGGCGTGCATCGCCACCATCCACTCTTCGGGAACGGCGGCGGCGCCGTACTGAATGCCGGCGAGCCCGCCGGCAATGGCGGCGGTTGTATCGGTGTCGTGCCCGTATGAGATGGCCAGCTCAACAACGTCCCGGAAGCTGCTCCCCTGCTCGAGTGCCGTAAGGGCGCTGAGGAGGCTATCCGCCACGTAGGCGTGGCCGAGCCCCTCCTTATGCACTAGGCAGCTGGCGATCAGCTCTCGCCTCTCGGGGGTGCTGGCGTAGAGGTTGCCCAGCGTTGCTACTGCCCAGTCGATCGCCGCGCGGGGTGCCTCGCCGCGCAGCAGCGCACGAGCCACGAGCACGTAGATGGCTGAGGCCACCACCACGCGTGGATGGGCGTGGGTGACTCTTGTTCCAGCCTCGGCGCGGGCAACCAGATCTGCGTCGCTCAGCTCGCGACCCATCAGCGCCACTGGCAAGATGCGCATCAGACCGCCGTTTGACTGCGCCCGGTCGCCGTCGCTCCCGGCGCGTGCCGCAGGGGTACCGGCACGAATGCGATCGAGTGCCGCCGTCGTGGCGATCCCCGAGTCGAAGCAGACACCAGTCGCGGTGTATTGAGCATCGTCAAACCAGGCCAAGAAGCGCCGGCCCTGATCATCAAGATCCCAGCCAACTTCAAGGAGCGACTCGAGCAGTGCGAGTGTCATGGAGCCGTCGTCAGACCAAGTTCCTGGCGGCTGTTGGAATGACTCAAATCCTGCGGCGGGCGTTGGTCGCGGCGCGGTGTGCGCCGGCTGGAACTCCCACGGCACGCCGATCGCGTCGCCAACGACGACGCCGAGAAGTCCGCCGATGAGCCGCTGTCGATCATTCGGCTGACTATCGCTCACTGATCAGTACCCACTCACCGTCACGCATGAACTTCGCCTCGCAACTGAGGCACTCAAGCTCCGGGTCGTTGCCCGTCACAACGCAGCCGCCGAGAGAGACGAGGCCCATCTCAGAATCTCGCCGCAACTCCATGCCAGGAAGGCCGTACACAATCGGCACGAGCTTTGCCTTTGCACAGATCGGGCAGGTTGAACCCTTGCGCAGCGTGCCGCTCATGAGATCCTCCGGCGATTCGCCGTGCGGTTCTTGAGGATGTCGATGAGCGCCTTCGGGAGCGACGGCGGTGTTGCCGGATCGGGGCGTCGTGATCGCGGCGTTCCTGGCGGCAGGTGTCGCCCGAACGAGGCGGCGAAATCGATCTCCTCGGACTCGGTGGCCGCCTCTTCCAGGAAGACGGGGGTGCGGGCCTCGAGCTTGTTGATGAGATCGGCGATCTCGGCGCTCATCGGAGCGGCGGTGATCAGCAGGCGCTCGCTGGGGTAGCCCCAGGCGCAGTAGGCGGTCTCACCCGCCACATAGACGCTCATGAGGCGGCCACGCTCCTGTGGCTCTTCGTTGGGAACATCGGCGCGGACTCGGCTAGGGGTAGGTCGCATTGGGACTCCTTCCGCTATGGGGTCGGCGATTGGCGGCGCCTTCGCGGACCCATCACCCTCCCACCCTACCTGCCACCTGTGCCAACAGCGTGGCACGGTGTTTCGATGCCTAA
>JAEMRB010000126.1 GCA_016463555.1 Chloroflexota bacterium | reverse complement strand
TGGGGTGAGGCAGGTGTCACTCTGCCGCTGCAGATTGATCGGCTCTGCGGGGCGCGTCGCGAAGCAGGAGTGCGCCGCACTCGGCCCTGACGATCGCTTTGAGGAGTCCACGCCCGTCGCAATAAATGGGCAAACGTTGGCGCTCATGACGCCGATCCTACCCCCTCGCGCCAGATCGACTCCATGCGATCGGCAAGGGCCTCGCTCCACGCGGCAGCAAAGGTCAGCTCCTCTCGGCTCCCGGCCTCTGGGGTTGGGCGATCGGCGCATGGCGAGGTGTCCTCGAGTGCGATTACCTCAACGCTCGGCAGGCCGAATCTGCGATTGCGGAATCGAAAGATCACCGGCACGACCGGCACCCTGGTCCGCATGGCGATAATCGCCGCCCCCGGGCGGAACTCTGCGAAGCGATCTGCTGGTCCGCCGGTTCCACCCTCGGGCATCACGCCATAGTGGGCGCCAGCGGCGAAGACGGCGGTCGCCGCATTCAGGTGCGTCTCAATACCACTCGTGCCACGCCACACCGGGAGGAGGCCACCGAGTCGCCGCAGGAGCGCCGAGCGGACGCGACCGCGACCAACAATGAATGGGCCAAGGCCGAGCCACCAGATCCGCGGCGCTGCGGGGGCGACGATGCCGAGCGCAAAGGCCTCGTAGTAGCGACGGTGCGGAGCACCGACCAGGATGCGCGGCCCAGACGTGGCGAGGCGCTCAAGCCCGCTGGCCCGGATGCGCATCCCGAACGCACCGAGCACCACGCGCAGGGTGAAGCGCAGGGCGCGATAGGCGAAACTCGCCTCCGCCCACGGCTGACGCCCAAGCCAAGCGACACCCTCGCCCGCCGCAGGCGGGATCAAGGCATCTCGGCTGTACGAGCTGTAGGCCCGGACCTTTCGTTCGCTCATATGCTGAAACCCTACACGCTCCCACCCCCCACGACCGAGGCTCGTCGCGCACCGCACAGTCCGCTACCGTACAGAGGGGCGGCCCCCATGGCCGCGCAGTAGAAAGGGGAAACCATGGAGGGTGCCTATCTCGTCCTCGTCTTCATCCACCTACTCGGCATGGCCGCAATCGTGGGGGGATACTTCACAGGCCTATCGATCTCCCCGAAGCGCCTTTCGGCGGGGATGACCCACGGCACCCTGCTCCAGTTCCTGACTGGCGTACTGCTCATTGGGATCGCCGAGATGGGCGCCGACCCGGTGAACTATGCCAAGTTCGGCATCAAGATTGCCGTAGCGGCAGTGATCTTGCTGCTCGCGTGGCCGCGTCGTAAGGACGCATCCATTGCAGCGAACACCTATCACGCGATCGGCGTGCTCGCGCTACTCAATGTGGCCGTTTCCGTATTTGTTAAGTAGAGAGGAGAGTTACATGCGTAACCTATTCGCCGAGTTCACACCAGTCACCGTCCACGCGCACTGCGACGTGCCGTGTGGCATCTACGACCCATCGGGTGCGGTGGTTGCCGCCAAGACGGTCGCCCGCATGGTCGAGCTGATCGGCCAGATTGAGGTGACCGACAGCGCCACGCGCAATAAGCTCGTGCGCTGCATCACCGCTAAAGAGGAGCACGCCGAGAAGGTGAAGCACGAGGTCCAGGTCATCTGGTCCGACTACTTCAAGCCAGAGCACTTGGCGAAGTTCCCCGACCTGCACGACCAGGTCTGGAAGCTGCTCAAGCTGGCATCCAAGAACAAGCAGAACGTTGATGTAGCTGCAGCGGCGGAGCTTGTCGCTGCAACCGAAGCGTTCGCCGCTACGTTCGTCGCGTCGAAGGCGTAACGCGCCACTGTGATTGACCGACCCAGACGGATCTGGGTCGCCGATGTTACTGAACGCTCAATGGAGCCGGCCCTCCGTCCGGGGGACCGGCTCCTTGTGCTTCCAGCGGGCCCTAACGGCCTCCCTGGCCTCCGAGGCGCACCACCGATCGGTAGCGTGGTTATCGTTGAGCGCGAGGGTCGTTTCGACGTAAAGCGTGTCGCTCTCCCACCCGCTGGTGTAACGGGGCTCTGGCTCCTTGGCGATAACGTCGCGCTCTCGCGCGACTCACGTCACGACGGCGCACAGCCGCTCAGTGCACTCCGCGGCAGAGTCGTCTATCGAATTGGCCCACGCGGCCGCAGAGGGAGAGTCGCCGCTGCGCGCTAAGAGGGCGCGCTAGAGCTGCGCGTGCAGCTCCGCAAGTAGATCGAGTGAGGCCGTTTCAGTGGGATCCATGTGCTGCACCATGAGTCGGCTGGCCCCCGTATCGCGGAAGGCGCGCATCTGTAGCAACGCCTGATCGGGGGTACCAACGAGCCATCGCGCACGACGTGGTGCGAGGTACTCCTCAGGGTCGCCCGCAGCACCAATGCGCGCCATGAAGCCGCGGATCTTCTCGAGATACTC
>JAEMRB010000125.1 GCA_016463555.1 Chloroflexota bacterium | reverse complement strand
TCGGCTTGGTTCCGACCCACGTTGTGCAGGTAGATCTTGTCGAAGCCCATGTCGAGGTAGCGCTGAATCGTCTTGCGGTGCGTCTCAAGATCGCTGGAGATCACCATGCGCCCAGCAAAGTCCTCTGGTCGCACGAGCTTCGCCATCTGCTGGAAGTCGGAGGGGTTGCGAATATCTTGCTTCGGGAACTTCATCCCGCCGTTCGGCCACTCGCGCAGGGCGTTGGCAAGCGCCTCCTCATCGGTTGCAGCCCACGAGAGGTGCAGCTGCAGAATCTTCGGCATGGTGTCTGGGTTCTTTCCAGCGGCGCGCGCCCCTTCGGCGAACTTGTCAAAGACGGTTTGAATCTTCTCGTCGGCGGCGCCGACGGTGATGATGCCGTCGCAGAGTTCGCCCGTCTTCTTGGCGGTGATTGGACCGGCGGTCGCCACGTAGATTGGTGGTGGGGCAGGGGGGAGCGTCCAGAGGCGCGTGCTCTCTAGCTGATACCAGTGACCGGAGTGCTTCACCTCCTTGCCGGTGAAGAGCTTGCGGATGATTTCGATCGCCTCGAACATTCGTGCGATGCGCTCGCCAACTTCAGGCCAGTAGCCGCCAACGACATGCTCGTTGAGTGCTTCACCAGAGCCGAGGCCGAGCCAGTGGCGACCCGGATACATCGCTTCGAGTGTTGCCGAAGCCTGCGCGACCGTTGCCGGATGCATGCGCCAACCGGGGCAGGTGACACCAGGGCCAACGTCGCCCTTGGTGCGCTCGGCAAGCAGTGTCATCACGTTCCACACGAACGGTGCTGAGCCCTGCTCGGGCACCCACGGCTGGAAGTGATCGGCGGCCATGACGCCGCTGAAGCCTGCCTGCTCGGCGGCTACGGAGTAGTCGACCACCTCGGTCGGGCCGAACTGCTCGAGCATTGCGGCGTAGCCAATCTTTGTGGCGCCAGTTCCCATAATCACTCGCCCCCCTTCGTCTGATCGGCGGCAGGAGTGCCGCTTACGAAAACGCTCTCTGCGTAGATTTCGATAAGGATACGTTGCTGGGAGCGGAAGACCTTGATGTTCCTGGCGAGCGCAGCGGGATCAGACAGGTAGCGTGCCGCCATGCGGCCCATCTGCGCCTGGGCGCGCTCCTGGCCGTCATCGAGGCGAACCCGCCCCAGGATCTGCACATAGTCGTACTCGTCTTCGACCATGAAGGAGCAGCGGGGGTCGCGGCGGAGGTTTGCCGGCCAGCGGCGCCCCTCGGCGCTATTGACCAGGATTGTGTCGCCTACAAGCTCGTACCAGACCACCGCGGCGAAGGGGGCCCCGTCGGCGTCGATCGTCGAGAGCGTGCCGAAGCGTGGTCGGTCGAGAAAGGTCCGAATAGCGAGATCCTGGATTCCTCTTGGGCTCATGAGGCGTACGCTACACGCAACGGAGCCCGCCGTCCTTAGGGTGGGCCCAGAAGTTGCGGAGGTGCTCCATGGCCCAGATCCATCTTCACGCCGAGAGCGGCGACTACGCCCCAATCGTCCTCATGCCGGGAGACCCGAACCGCTCCAAGCGGATCGCGGCACGATTCGACGGCGGCATTGAGAAGGCGAAGCTCGTCAACGAGCATCGTGGCCTCCTCGGCTATACGGGGACCATCAACGGCGTGCCGGTGAGCGTTCAGACGACGGGAATGGGGACGCCAACAACCAGCATCGTGATGGAAGAGCTGCTGAACCTTGGCGTTGAGACGTTCGTGCGCATCGGCACCTGCGGCGGCTTCCTGCATCTAGAGACGGGTGATGTGATTGTCGCCTCGGCGGCGGTTGCAAGTAGCGGCATCGGTCCGATCCTTGGATTCGACGAGCCGACTGCGCCAACGGCCGACTTCGATGTGACGAACGTCCTTGTCGCCGCCGCAAAGGCCGAGGGCTTGACCACCCATGTTGGACCGATCGTCACCTCTGACGTCTTCTACGATCCGAACCCAGCCGGCACAGCTCGATGGGGTGCACGCGGCTATCTCGGCGTAGAGATGGAGTCAGCCGCAATGTTCTTGCTGGCGATGCGCGAGCGCGGCAAGGGTCGACCGGTTCGCGCCGGAACGATCCTTACGGTCTCCGACACGATCCGCGATGCGAAGGTTGTCGCCGAGGCCCGCAAGGGTGGTAGTGAGCCGTGGTACCGACTCCCTGAAGATGAGTTGATCAAGCGCATCGACCTAACGATCGGTGCTGCGCTGAAGGCCGCCGAGACGCTCGGCGCTCGCTAGCCCGCTCACCCGTGACGCGAACTGCGCCGCTCAGGATCGGCGTCGCCCTCGGCACCATCGGCCTCGAAGGAGATGCGTGGTTGCGCGCCGCTGCGCGGCTTGCAACAGCGCCGATTGATCGCATCTGGATCTGGGATCACCTGATGGGGCGCGGCGCGCCGGAGCGTCCCGTGCTTGA